>CAZIMJ010000127.1:0-4340 GCA_964540205.1 uncultured Eubacteriales bacterium
TATTCTGCTGGTCCTTCTTTGGGTGAGCTGGTTTTCTTTCGAATTCTCGTCTTCTCCAAAACACCCCTCCGAAGTCGTCACTTTTGAGGTTAAAACCGGGGAAACCGCAAAGGACATCGCTCAGAACCTTGAAGACCAGGACCTTATTCGCGCTGACTGGGCCTTCCTCCTCGGATACAGGTTATTTTATTCGGGACAGAGCTTGAAAGCAGGAGAGTACACGGTCCAACTCCCGATCTCAGAAAAAAATATCCTATTCATCCTCACGGAAGGAAAAGTCAAACTGTATCCCGTCACCATTCCCGAAGGACTCACACGCAGAGAGACAGCCCAGCATCTCGAATCCACACTTTCTATAGACAGTGCAGAATTCCTCAAGGTATCCGACGATATAAGCCTCATCTCCGATCTGGACCCAGAAGCCAAGAATCTGGAGGGTTATCTTTTTCCAGAAACCTATTCTTTCCCTAAGGGACCACATGCAGATGCGATCGGTACAACGATGGTCGCTCAGTTCCGAAAAGTATTATTCGATGAGAAATGGACAGAGAGGGCCGCAGAGATCGGCATGACCATAAGGGAAATCGTGATCCTCGCCTCCCTCATCGAAAAGGAGACATCCCATCCGGAAGAAAGAAACCTGATCTCTGGAGTATTCCACAACCGCTTACGCATTGGAATGAAACTCGATTGCGACCCCACTATTATTTATGTCCTGAAGGAGGAGGGACGCTTTAAAGACCGGTTGAGGACAAAGGACCTAAAGCTGGACACACCCTACAACACCTATCTTTATGGAGGCCTTCCACCCGGTCCTATCGCTAATCCCGGGAAGGGCTCTCTCGAAGCGGCCCTCTACCCTGCAGAGGTGGATTACCTATATTTCGTCTCCAGGAACGACGGGAGTCATCACTTCAGCCGTTCTTTTCGAGAGCACCAAAACGCGGTCAATAAGTATCAGAGAACACGCTAAAATCCCAAGCCTAAATAACGGATTTGCAGTAGAAAAAAAGTCAGAGTTCTGCTATAGTATATTTTTCAAAATTTGAATTTCACTCGAGGACGGAATTCAAATCAATGGTTAAAGAGAGCAGGCTGGTTGTTCTCAAGGAGGAATCATGAAAATTAAAACTTACACATGCGCAATCCTGTTTACTGGACTCATCTTGAGCTTCGTTTTGACTCCGTGTCTTGTCGCACAAGAAGGGCAGGAAAAGAAGCAGGGTGAAACTGTCTATATCCCCAAAGAAGTCAAGGAAGTCCTTCAAGCAGGGATGGACAATCGAGAAGCACGATTGGACATTCCCTTCACCGTGTTCAAATACCTTTATCTGCCTGCCCGTGAAAACATGCACGCGGTTTTCTTCTTCAAGGTGAAAAATTCTGACCTGAGCTTTGCCCCATTAACACCAGTCGGTGGAACCCCCGAAAAAACAGAGGGGCAGACCGCTCAAGAAACAGCAGCACCGCAGCTACAATCAAAGGCCCATTGCTTCCTTTTGTTCAATCAACTGGATGGTGATCTTGTTAAGGAGATCTATATTCCTATCCAGCTTCAAGCGGATGGATCCTCTTACAACCCCGAGGAGGAAGGAATTTACACGACGGGGTATCCTCTGCCTTCAGGAAAGTATCTGCTCTCCATGGCGATCACTTCACTCGAACTGGAAAAGATCGGGACACAGTACCTCGAGTTTACCATCCCGGATCCCGCTGCATTCACAGACACTCTAGAGACAACGCCCATCTTTTTTGCTAAACAACTGAACAGAATGTCTTCAGCGGAGATGAAGGCTGAGATCCATAAAGATTACTTCACTTATGCCGTGCTTCAAATCACTCCGAATCTCGATAGCGTTTTCCATCAGGGTGATAACCTGGATATCTTCTTTTTTATTTTTGGCGCTCAGGCCAATGAGGCCAGTCAGTTTGACATCGAAGCGAGTTACTCAGTGATGAAAGACGATGAGGCTATTATCAAATTTGCGGGAACAAAATATGATGCTCCGATCATCAGTCAACCCCTCCCGCTCAAAAAGACTGTCATCATTCAAACACAGGAAGGGGAGCAGGTATCAGAGAAAAAAGAGCAAAAGGATTTGGATCCGGGTGCTTATACATTGAACATCGAACTCAAGTGCAACCTCTCCGGAAAGACAGCCAGCAAGTCTATAGACTTTACTGTAGAGACCGAATAAATCTGATCATCGCCATTTACGTTTTATAGATTTATCTTTTTCGTGGGGAAAAGACTGCTCTAAAAAAAATTGTGAGCTTGAAGATTCGGCTTCGATTAGATAAAATTATAGAGGAGCTCTCATGAGAAGATATTTTCTGGTTTTTCTCCTGTTCGTCTTTGCTATCCCTCATCTCTGTTGGAGCAGCCAGACCAAAATCAAGCCTGAAGAACTCCCCCCCATATTCAAAAAATGGCTCGAAGAGGAAGTCGTCTACATCATCTCGTCAAAAGAGAAAGATATCTTTCTTCAGTTGGAAACGGATAGGGAAAGACAGATCTTCATCGACGCATTCTGGAGGATCCGCGACCCGAATCCTTCCACCCCTGAAAACGAATTTAAAACCGAACACTACCAGAGGATCGCTTATGCTAACAAAATGTTCGGCCGGGACTCACCCACTATTGGGTGGAGAACAGAAATGGGGCGCATTTATATTATCCTGGGAGAGGCCAACTCCATCGAAAAGTATGAAAATGAAACAGAAGTGAGGCCCACGATCATCTGGTTCTATCAGGGAAAAATTGAGATGGGACTCCCGAACTCCTTCAACGTTGTTTTCTTCAAGCAGGAAGAATTCAGTGATTGGGAGATCTACAGCCCCATTGTCCACGGGCCCTATAAACTCTTGCGATTCTACAGCGGCGACCGTATTGATGTCGAATCCGCATACAGACAGCTGTATGAAGTTAATCCCAGCATTGCGAAGGTTTCTATGTCCTTGATCCCTAACGATCAAACGAGTTTGACTTCTCCTTCGATGGCTTCGGACATCCTGATATCCCGGATCTTTGAAACCCCCAAGAAAGTCGAGGATGAATACGCGGAAAAACTGCTGAAGTACAAAGATATCATCGAGGTGGAGTACACCGCAAACTACATCGGGAACGATTCCTTTGTTCAGACCATTCAGGATGAACAGGGAATGTTCTTGGTGCATTACCTCATCGAACCCAAAAAGCTTTCCATAGAATTGTACGAGGACTCCTATCACACAACTCTCGAGATCAGTGGTCAAGTGACCAACCTTGAGGGAAAAACCATATTCCAGTTCGACAAATCACTGCCATTACAATTCAACAAAAATCAATTTGATCAGATCAAGTCAAAGCTTTTTTGCTATCAAGATGCCTTTCCGATGGTTGAGGGGACCTACAAGTTCCATCTCCTGATGAAAAACAGAGTGTCCAGGGAATTCACATCTTTCGAAAAACAAATACTTATCCCATCCACAGCAAAATTCCAGATGAGTCCTCTTTGTCTCGCCCACAGCAAAAAACAATCCCCCTATATCGGTCAGATCAAGCCATTCAAAGTGAAAGACCAACAGATGTATATCTCACCCAAGAGGGACTTTTCCAAAGAGGAAAACCTTCATGTTTACTTCGAGCTATACGGCATCCCGGAAGGGATACGCACAGATGGAAAAATCAAGATGACTATCTCAAAAAGTGATGAGGTGATCCAGGAGCAGGTGAGAGAAGGCACACAATGGCCTCAAGACGATAAGTTTCTGATCTCTTTCCCGCTCTTTGACATGTCTCCGGCAAACTACGGCATCAGAGTCTCGGTCCAGAACAGGGATGGGAAGGAAGTCCTCTTCGAGCAGGAGTTCTTTTACATTTCCCACCGACTCTCACTACCCCGACCATTCATCAGTACCGAACTGCTGGCCCCGGCAGACAATGCTGTTTACGACTACATCCTGGGGGGACAGCACTTCAACAAGGGCCAGATCCAGACAGCAAAAACACTGCTCGAGAGAGCATACCGGAAGGAACCGAACAATTTTAAATATGCGCTCGGATATGCCCAGATTCTATTCCAGTTCCAGAGACATCAGGAAGTCCTGGATATCCTAACGCCCTTTGTGCAAGGGGAAGACCCACAGCATTCGGCTTACAACCTTATCGGAAGAAGTTATCAGATTCTTGGACAATACGTCCAGGCCATTGAAAGCTTCCAAGCTTATCTCGCTTTTTTTGGGACCAATCTGAGAGTCTTGAACGACCTTGGTGAGTGTCATTTCCAGCTCGGAAACCGGGAAGACGCTTTGGTCGCCTGGAAAAAATCGCTCGAGCTTGACCCCGATCAGAAAGAGAT
>CAZIMJ010000128.1:0-7032 GCA_964540205.1 uncultured Eubacteriales bacterium
AACGTGGGGGCCCAAGTTGCCTCTCTTCTTCATGCGGAAAAGAACTCTGTGGCAATGATGACCAATGCCACTCATGCCCATTGGATCGCCCTCTCTACAAGATTTTTGGTTAAAGATCGAAGCCGAACTAAGATCATTATGACAGACCATGATTTCCCTTCGAGTCTTTATGCTGTACAAAAGATCAGTGAATTCATGGATTGGGACGTCCAGGTTATCCAAAGTTATGGTAAACCCGGTATTGATGTTGAAAATATCCTTGACCACATCGATGATCAAACACTCTTTGTTGCCACGTCGCATGTGTATTTCAAGACCGCCTATGTGCAAGATGTATCAAAAATCGCAGATCATGCCCGCCGAGTGGGTGCATGGACAGTTATCGATGGTTATCATGCTCCAGGTTGCATTCCCGTTAACCTCTCAGAGCTTGGTGTTGATTTTTACATCGGAGGGTGTCTCAAATGGCTCTGTGGTGGGCCGGGGAATGCGTTTCTCTATGTCAAACCGGAATTGGCATCCCGCATTCAACCTCAACTTACGGGATGGTTGGCCCACAAATCTCCATTTTCATTCTCACAGGAGATGGATTACACCCATGGTTCATACAGATTTATGTCCGGAACACCTCCCATTGCTTCTCTGTATACTGCACGTGCGGGGTTAGAAATTATAAATAGTATCGGTATTCCTCAGATCCGAAAAAAGTCCATCACTCAGACTAGACTTGTCATCGAGAATTCCAAAAAAAGGAACTTTGTCGTTTTTTCTCCTGAAGAAGACACCTATCGAGGCGGCGCGGTTTCTGTTCATCTCCCTCACGCTTACCAGGTCAAACAGGCACTCGAGGAGCGACAGTTCAAAGTGGATTACAGGAAGGGGAAAAACAGTGAGCCGGATGTCATTCGAATAGGCCCGCACTTCTACACGCAGGATGAAGAGATCCATTCTCTTTTTGAAACGATCGATACCATCTATGCAACACAGGAATACAGGTCATTTCCTAAAGAAATAAAGCATGTCACGTAGCTGACAATCTCAATCGGAAGCATCTCTATAACCGTAATGAATGACATTCTGAGTGTTCCAATTGGTGATTTCGAAAACACTCTCAGTTTCCCCAGCGAGGAAACTTCGCTCGGACATGGGGGCTTCCCTCACTCCCTTTAGGAGATATACCATGCCCGGCCAGCCCTCCACATGGATCCAAAACCACATACATCAACATCATGAGACAATATCGGCCAGAGTACAAAGCGACTGATTACCCAGACATTGCCCGTCAGCTCAAAAGACAGGAATATGTTGAGGCTCTCCATTGGGCAAAAAAACTCGGCCTCACAAGGCTTGGTAGATAGTCCTATAAAAAAGTTGTGTCGCTATGTGAGGACACTTGAAGATGAGATTTTTACAGAGACCGAAAAAACTCTGCCATCATGGAGGTAGCGTTTCCTTTCAAGTTCAGCAATCAAGAATTTTCAAGTGGATCATGCTTTCTGGGGATATCTTCGGCATTCGAAACAGAAGTCCGGGCATGCAATACGATGAAATTAGTTGATTTCGAATGCGTTTTGCCTTAAATTACGCAGGAGGAATCTTGTATTTTCGAATGGAATGTGTTCTGAAAAAAAATAAACTTTTTTTTGGCTTTCTTTTCCTATTTCTCTTTCTGAACCAGGGGTTGAACTCTGAGGTTTACTATCCATGGAAAGATGCCTATATCGGAGCACTCGATGCAGAGAAATGGGCAGGTTTGGTTTTTATCCCTCATCACGATAGTGCTTTTGCTTACCACTTGAGAGTGAAAAAAGGAGAGGAAACAGCGGAGGGGATTGATCTTTTTTATCTCATCTCGGAAGTGGGCCCTCATTCACCCGATGGTCAGTATGCTCGGATAAAAATTGACTTAAGCCTCCCTTTTGGTCAGAAAAGAGAAACCCCGATCATGAAAAAACCCTCTTCTGATTCTGATACTTTGGTTATTGAATGGTCTCGAAAGGATGAAAGAACGGCTGTAGGGAGGATCTTGATCCCCAAAAATATCACTGTCCAATTGATCCACTATTTTCCATGGAATTTTAAGGGAAGATACCAAGTCATATCCGATGGTCAGGTCAGAGGGAACAGCCTTCCGAACAACGGTCAACACTATCTTTTTTGGTCAAGCCAGCGTGGGGATCTGATCTCTCCGTCTCAAGGTGAAGAACTGACTGTTGCATTCCCAGAAAAACGGAGTATCTATTTTGTCGCTGGTGTGGGTAATGACTTCCGGATCCTATCTAATCATATCTACAGGTACAAGAACGAACGGACGATCGATAAAATCCTTGACGAGGAAAAGACAAGGTATAATAAAAAAAGAGTTGTCGTTAAAGGCCTTCACAAAGGCATCGCCAGATCGATAACAAATAATCTCTTTTGGATGTCTCTTTACCAGCCCGGGAAACACCGGCTCTATACACCCGCTGGACGCAGATGGATTTTTCCTGCACCCGATGGATCTGCTGACCACTGGACCATTTTTGAATGGGACTCTTTTTTTAATGCTCTAGAAGTTAACGTTGAGAGCAGCAAGCATGCTGTAGATATCTTAAAGTCTGTCCTGGAGACACAGTACAAAAACGGCAATATTCCCAATTGGAGAGGGCGCTTTGGTGGAGTGAGTGACCGTTCACAACCACCTGTCGGTTCCTTTGTCGTCTTGAAGTATTTTCTTAAGACTGCAGACTTGGAGCTTCTACAATTTGCCTATCCGATTCTAGTGAAATGGCATGCATTCTGGAAAGAACCGAGATCCAACGGATTTCCCCGAAGAGACGGCAACAATGATGGCCTATTGGAATGGGGGTCAGATGAAGAGCTTATTGCGCAAAGTGTGCCCATTTGGGAGGAAAATGCACTCGGGAAAACCCGCGCTATGTGGGAATCCGGTCAGGATGATCTGCCGAACTGGGATGATGCGATATTTGATGAGAGTTCGGGAACACTGTCGATGAACTGCGTTGATCTTAATTCCCTCTATACTCTCGATTGCTGGTGTCTAGCCCAGATGGCGCAGATCCTCGAAAAGATTGTGGACTACAAGACCTACATGGAAGAGTACGAGACCATGAAGTCACTGATCGATAATACCTTTTGGGATGAGAAGGAAGGATTCTATTTTGACCAATACTGGGATGGACGATTTTCAAGAAGAAAGGCGGCTTCAAACTTTTATCCTCTTCTTGCCGGGATCCCCGATCGAAGCAGGGCTCTGCGGATGTTGAGACGTTTGCTGAATGAAAACGAATTCTGGGGAGACTATGTTCTGCCCACAATATCTCGAGATGATCCGGCTTTTAAGGATCAGCAGTACTGGAGGGGGACCATATGGCCGCCGACAAATTATTTGATCTATCAAGGATTGAAGGCGTATGGATTTGATGCCGTGGCCTCTGAATTCGCCAGCAAAAGCTCATCTCTTTTCCTCAGGAGTTGGAACAATTTCCAGCTTTGTCCGGAGAATTATGATTCAAGGACAGGTGAGGCCGGGGGGCAGAGATACCAGAGTTGGGGCCCTCTCTTTGCTCTGATCGCATTGGAAGAATTTGTGGACGTTACTCCATGGGAGGGATTCCGGTTTGGGATGATCAATCCGGAAAAGAAAGGGAGGCTTTCCCGCATAGCTGTTCAGGGAAGGCACTACGATGTGGAGGTGAACAAGTCTTCGATCAAACTATGGGAGGAAGGAAAAGAGATCATCAACTGCAATGGGAGCGCTGTGTTCAGGAATTTTTTATACTCGAAAAACGAAGTGTATTTTGAAATAAAAACTCTGGAGCCCCGAGAGGTTAGAATCCGCTTTCTCACAAAAGGAAAATATGAGCTCATTCTGGATGACCATGTCAAAAATCTGTTCGAAGGTAATTCGACAAAAATCCATATTCCGGGGGGAGAACACACTGTGCTTATTCTTCTGATCGCTGAGAAGTAGAATAAGCCAGGTTAAAGATAGAAAGTTTGCGGTTATGAAAATCCTTGTCATCCATAACACCTCTGCCATAAAAAATCTGCTTTTAGAAAGTCTCAGTCAAAAAGGGTATGAGCTGACATTTTCCACAGATAGTAACGATGCATTGCGTTTAATAAAAAAAAGAAAGGATATTCGGATCGTTATTGCTGAGTTAAACATGCCCGAAATGGATGGAATAGAATTGTGCAAACAAATCAGGAGTGCTGAGTTTCCTTACTACATTAGGCTTCGCATGGCCAATGAAATCTTGAGAGGAAATCTCGTCTCGGGTCAAGAGGCCCAAAAAAGCCTCCTTCCCTCATGTTTTTCCGATATGTCTAACATGGAGTTTGCAGCCAGTTTCATTCCCAGTGCATTCGGATCGGGGGACATCTACAATATTTTCCGACTGGATGAAACAAACATCGGCCTTTACAACATCGATGTTTCCGGTCATGGCGTGTCAGCAGCGCTTTTCAGTGTGTGTCTCAATCAGCGTCTGATTCAAGGCCCTCAATCTTTTGGCTTAGTTAAGGTCCCTCTCACTGCCCCTCCTTTTTATCACATCAACTCTCCCGTCAGCGTTGTGACATCGCTGGATGAGGAAGACATGCTGGGAAAATATGGCCGGTATTTTACTATGGTCTATGCCATTGTGAATGTCGATACAGGAGGTATTTCTTTTTACAGAGCAGGCCACAATTATCCACTGCTGATCCATGACAGAAAAAACTCCTGTTATATCGAAGGAGGAGGACCTCCTATCGGCTTGGGCATAGCGCTCAGAAAAAGCCGACAACAAGACATAAAACTTGAAGCAGGAGATCAACTTATATTTTTTTCGGATGGAATCAATGATGCGTTCTCGCCAAAGAGCGAGAAGAGATATGGATTGGAAAGAGCCAGACAGATTCTCACTGAACACTATCCAGAATCACTGGAGAGGTCATTTGATCGTCTCATTTTTGATGTCCAGGAATTTATGGGACAGGGCGGTTTTTCTGATGACATCTCCATCATTGGATTCAAATGGCTGGGTAGCAGGGTGAACTAATGGAAGAAATTCGTCTAACCTTCCCGAGAAAAGTCTCCTATTTGTGTTTTGCTACAAGCATTTCCAAGCAGATCTGCCAGCAGATCCAAGAATGCAGTGAAGACAAAAACTTCGCCTCTGATGTAGAACTCTGTGTGAGCGAAGCATGTACAAACGCCATCAAATATGGTCTGAGCAGTGAGAAAGAAGATGTGATTTCCCTGTATTTTCAGATCCATGCGGACAAACTCATCATAAAAGTGCAGGATAAAGGGAGTGGGTTCAACCTGAATAGCCTTCCTGATCCAGACATAGAAAGCCTTCCTGATAGGGGATACGGTCTTTACATTATCCGGAGCAAAATGGATGATGTACAGTATTCCCAGACAGAAAAAGGGAATTTTTTAACTATGATAAAATCCTTCAAAGGAGAACATAACGCATGAATGGAGGAATGGGATGAAGTTGAATGTTGCTAGGAAAGATGGAATCCTTGTCATAACTCCCCAGGTCAAAAGGATCGATGCGAGCGTTGCTACGGATTTTAAAGCAAAATTGGTCGATTTTTTAGATAACGGAGACAAGGTTATCGTGATCAATCTATCCAAGGTTGATTTTATCGATAGCTCTGGTTTGGGCGCAATGGTCTTGATCCTGAGAAAGATCGGAACAGATGGCAGGATCAAAATCTGTAAATTAAAAGAAGGCGTTAAATCGATATTTGAGCTGACACGCTTGGATGAAGTCTTTGAAATACATAAATCTGAAGAAGGTGCCCTTGAAAGCCTCAAAACGGGTTGAATTTTTGGAGGTAATGCGTGATTCAAATTGTAGAAAATCCTGAACGGATCAAAAGAGCAGAGATTGTGGTGGGGATCCCATCCTTCAAAGAGGCGGATTCCATCGGACATGTTGTCTCAGAGGTCGATCAAGGACTGATACGATTTTTTGAGAAAAAGAACTCTGTTATCATCAATGTGGACAATTTTTCACCCGACGGAACGAAGGATGCCTTTCTTAACACAAAGTCCAAGACGCCCAAGCTCTACTGCTCTACGGCAAAAGGAGTGCGGGGGAAAGGCCGGAACATTAAGAATCTTTTTCAAGCGGGAGTAGAACTCGGGGCTAAAGCGATCTTGATGGTGGACGCAGATCTAAAAAGTATAACGCCTGATTGGGTCCAGTATTTTACAGAGCCTATCTACATGGGGTATGACTATGTGATCCCCATTTATGTGCGCCATAAGTATGATGGAACGATCACGAATAACATTACTTATCCATTGACCCGTGTCCTCTATGGACTTCGAACCAGGCAACCTATCGCTGGAGATTTTTGTTTTTCCGGCAGGCTTGCTAGAGCATTTTTAACTGAGAAGACGTGGAATCGAAACGTATCCGAATTCGGTATTGATATCTGGATGACGACAATAGCGATCGCAAGAGGATTTAATGTGTGTCAGACATTTCTTGGGGCTCCAAAATCCCATCGGGCGAAAGATCCCAGTGGGAACCTCGGTCCTATGTTCTATCAAGTTGTCGGAACACTCTTCGATTTGGCAGTTGATTTTGAATACTTGTGGAAGGATACCTCAACCAGCCTGCCGACCAGCATTTTTGGCTTTGGCCTTGGAGTCAAAGAAGACCCGCCGATCGTCGATGTCAATGAAAAAAATCTTCTGATAAACTTCAAAGAAGGCAGTCGGAGATATGGAAAGATATGGAAAAAAGTTATTGCTGAGATAAACCTGGAAGACCTGCTGCAAAATCTAAAAAGAGAAGTTAAGGATGTAATTCTTCCAGCCGATCTATGGGCGAGGATCCTGTTTGATTATATCGTTGCTTACCGAGATGAATCAGTTTTAAGAGATCAGCTGCTCTTGTCTTTGATCCCGATCTATTTTTTGCGTACTCTTGGCTTTATTAATGGAACTCGGGAATTGGACACTAAGGAAGCCGAAGACTATCTGGATATTGAATGCCGGAAAATGGAAGAAGAAAAATATTA
>CAZIMJ010000129.1:0-12080 GCA_964540205.1 uncultured Eubacteriales bacterium
GGAGAGGCCCTTTCGCTCTCCTCATCATACTACGTCAGTCGCTGGCCTCATCGGTGGAGGTCTTTGGCCGAAGCCAGGAGAGGTTAGCCTTGCACATCATGGAGTTTTGTTTTTGGATGAGCTCCCCGAGTTTCGTAAGCAAGCTCTGGAAGGCCTGCGTCAGCCTCTTGAGGACGGCGAGGTCACTGTCTCCAGGGCTTCCATGAGTGTTTCCTATCCCTCTTCGTTCATGCTGATCGCGGCCATGAATCCCTGTGAAGATGTGGTCAGCGGATTTTCTCGTTTGGGGGATATCGAGTGCACTGATGCTCAGAGATACCGTTATTACTCAAAAATTTCCAGGCCCCTTCTTGACCGCATCGACATTCAGATCGAAGTGCCGAAAGTCGAGTTCAAAGAGATTATTTCTAAACATGAAGGGGAATGTTCTTCTGAGATCAGGCAAAGGGTGGTTGCGGCGAGAAGAACCCAACTCAAGCGATACAAGAGAAAAAAGATCTTTTCCAATGCCCAGATGGGGACAAGAGAGGTGAAAAAATTCTGCCAAGTGTCTTCTGAGGGAAGAGAGCTTTTGGAGATGGCTGTGAACAAGTTGGGCTTCAGCGCTAGAGCATACATGCGAATACTTAAAGTGGCGAGGACGATTGCCGATCTGGAAAGAGAGGATCAGATCAGCCCCTGCCATATCTCCGAGGCTATTCAGTACCGGATGATGGACAAATACTTCTAAAGGGAATTTTTTTCTTGACATATAAAATAAATTATATATAATATTATTCTAATATAGTAACAAGATAATATGTCAATGAAAAAAAAGAGATACTCAAAAGAACACGAAGAGCTTTCGAACAAGTTCAGAGCTTTGTCTCATCCGGCAAGAGTGAAACTCGTGGAAGACCTGATGGAGAAGGAATATTGTGTTGGGGAGATGCAGAGATGTCTCTCCATATCACAGCCGAACGTTTCACAACACCTTAAGGTTTTAAAAGATGCAGGTATCATTCGGGGAAGAAGAGAAAAAACCAGGATTTGTTACAGTATCGCAGATGATAATGTCCAAAAAGCTCTTTTGCTGTTTCTAAAAGGAGATGGATCAGATGAGTAAAATCAATAAAATCACATCTAGTGTTTTTAAAAGTGAAGTCTTGGAATCCGATATTCCTGTTGTTGTGGATTTTTGGGCACCTTGGTGTGGTCCTTGCCGTATGGTGGCCCCTGTTTTAGAAGAGATATCCCAAAAGATGAATGGCAACATCAAGTTCGTCAAGCTCAACACGGACGAAAATCAGAAAACTGCCATGGATTATCAGATCATGGCCATCCCATCGCTGTTGATATTCAAAGATGGCCAGGAGGTTGACAGGATCGTCGGTTTTGTCCCCCAGGAACAGCTCGAGGCTGATTTGCAGAAAATTATATCTTGATCTCAGCTTTATCATATTTCCATTTTTTTCCAGCCCTTCCTGCATGAAGGACAGCTCTGGCCGTAAGTTTTAGCCGGGGAGAATAGCTCTTGATTCCCGTCCTGCCCAATCTGTTTACGGCATAGTGGCTGTCTCAGCTTGTGACTTCTGTCATTCCCCCGAGGGGATGTGTGCCTCTTCCGAATGGCCCTTGAGATCGCACACAGTTCTAGGCCGATCAATTATAGGCTCATCATAATAATGAGTACCTGATTCTATCCCAGAAGGTACTTATTATTGCTATGAACCCAATCATAGAACGGTCAGCAGACAGCAAAAATACAGGATCAAGCTCAGATGACTCCATTTTTCTCCTAAAGCATGGTATTATTTTTTTATCTTGACATTCGCGCATAATTGCCATTTATATATTTTTTGGCCGTTCATCGCAGGATTGAGCATAGGAAATGATCGTTCGCAGATTTTTTTCTGAATGGGTGAGGAGGAACAATGAAAAATAAAGGGCAATTGGAGATTCCAAGACGAGTTTTTGTGAGCTCCATTCCTGGAATATTACTCGGGGCAGGATTGTTATCCAAATCGGCTTATCCCTATTGGGATATTCAGGAGAAACCTGAACTCAAGGAAGATTTGACGCCGGAAGAGTTGAAATGGGTGGAACATTCATCGATGGCCAAAGACCTGCCGAAATATTTTGGCGAAGGCTACAGCTGTGCCGAATCTCTCTTTATGGTCTCGCTCAAGTTTCTCAAGAAGCCAGAGGAGCTTGTCTGGGCAGCGGCTGGATTTGGGGGAGGGATGTATCATAAAGACCTCTGTGGTTTTCTCACAGCCGGGATTTTGGCCATCGGTCTTTCATCCGGGATGCTGAACAAAGAGAGAGGGGAAGCGAGGGATCACTGTGGTATGCAGGTCAAAGAATATTGGAAATGGTGGCAGTCTGTATCGCCCCTCCGCTGTGCTGATATCCGGACTGAGGGAACAAGTTCAAGCGTCTGTCGCCGGTTGGGACAGATCGCTGCAGCCAAAACAGAGGATTTGATCAAAACCGTAAAAGGATAGATAAGGAGGAACACATGATCAAGGATTTTCAGAAATATCTGGTAAAGACCTGCGAGATCCTCGGCGAAGTTGAAGCAGAGCTGGGAAGCCTTGAGGAGTAATCCAAAAAGAGGGACTGAATTAGCCTGTTTTGCTCTGTTGCTATCCCTGTTCACGAATTTTTGTTCAGAGAGAACTCCTCCGCAGGAGGGGATATCTCTAGAGGGCTTTATCTCTATATTTGATGGCGAGACATTCTCAGGGTGGAGGAAGTTGACCGAATCCAGCGAGAACTCTGGAGTGTGGAAAGTGATGGATGGAAAAATCGTTGCGAGCCAGACGCCAGAAGGGGAGGGGGGCCTTCTCGTCACATTAAAGACATACGGTGATTTCGAGGCATATGCCGAGGTTAAGGCTGATTACCCCATCGACACCGGACTGTTCCTGCGTGTTCAACCCCACGTGCTCTCTTACCAGGTGACCATCGATTATCGGCCCGATGGGGAAATAGGTGCAATCTACTGCCCGGGTGGCGGCGATTTTCTTGTCCATAATCCTGGAGGTAAAGATTTGTGGAAAAGCGACGAGTTCAACGCTGTCCGGGTACGGATCCAGGGCCAACCGCCACGGATACAGGCCTTGATCAACGGCTCAAGAATCGTGGACTTTACTGATACTTTGATCGAAAGCGGATACAGAGTTCCCCGAGAAGGTTTTTTCGGGATACAGGTCCATGGCGGTTCAAGCTGGGGAGGGGGCAACAAGGTCTATTTCCGCAGGCTCCTCATCAAAGAGCTCAACACTCACTAGCCATTTGTCTCATCTTGAATGAATTCTCGAGTGATCAGATTAGTGATTTCGAAAACACGCGAAGTTTCCTCAGCGAGGAAACTTCGCTTCGGATCCGGGCTTCCCTCACATCTTCCCTCGGGAGATGTCCCATGCCCGCCTAGAGCCCTTCTCACGGTTTTCTCCACCACACAATCTGATCACTCAATAGTGCATAAAGTATAAGATTGCTAAAGACAAGCGGGATTAAACTGAAAGTGTAATTCACACCTGAGGGGAGGCGTAAATCGTAAGGCGTGAGGAGTATATTACCAAATGGATGGATTGATTGGAAAACCCCTTCCGCCTCACGCCCAACGTTTTACGCCTCCCGATGTTCATTTTACGTCAAAATCCCGTCTCTGAGGACAATCTTCCCATTCTTGATCACATGTTTGATGGGATTGATACCGAAGTGGTAGAAGAGGGTGAGATAATGGGGAGCACGGCAGAGGACGAGATTCATCTTTTTCCCGACTTCCAGACTGCCTACCTCTTTATCTCTTGTCAAGGCAAAGGAGGCATTGGCTGTCACCGCATTTATGGACTCTTCTACGCTCATTTTGAGAGTGAAAACAGCCAGTTGCATGACAAAAAACAGAGATTCAGTCATAGAACTTCCGGGATTAAAATCTGTGGCCAGAGCCACGATAGCGCCCCTGTCGATGAGTTCTCGCGCTGGAGCCTTTTTGTCTTGCATGAGAAAGAACGACACCCCCGGAAGGAGTGTCGCGACTGTTTGGCTCTGTGCAAGTGCATCTATACCCTCTTCTGAGATTGCGATCAGATGATCCGCAGAAACGGCCCCCTCCTCAGCGGCAAGCACAGCTCCGCCCAGAGGAGAGAATTCATCAGCATGTAGCTTGATCTTGAATCCTTCGGCTTTGGCCGCACGGATCAGATGTCTCGTCTCTTCGATAGAGTATACTCCCTCTTCACAGAAGACATCGAAAAACTCAGCCAATTGATTGTCCCTGACACGGGGAAGGATCTCCTGCGTCAGGATCTCAATATAGTCTTCTTTCCTGGACTTGTACTCCTTGGGGACTTCATGGGCTCCCATAAAGGTCGGCACGATGTCGATAGGATGGGTGTTGTTTGCTTGCCTGATGGCATACAGTTGTTTGAGCTCATCCTCGATGTTGAGCCCGTATCCGCTTTTGGCTTCGATCATAGTCGTTCCATGTATGAGCATACTATCGAGGCGTTCGAGAGAGAGCCTCACGAGTTCATCTCGAGTGGCTTCCCTCGTGGCATTCACGGTTGTCTGAATACCCATTCCTTTTTCCGCCAGCTGCTGGTATGTGTATCCTTCCAGACGAAGCTTGAACTCTTCTTCCCTGCTCCCAGCAAAGGGTAGGTGCGTATGAGAGTCGACAAATCCGGGAAGACCCACGTATCCCTGTCCATCAATAAACTCCCCGCCATCAACCAACTGGACGTTCCTTTTCAGGTCTTCGTCTTCACCCACAAAAACGATGTGGCCATCATACGAAGCGATACTTCCGTTTGTCAAAACGCCGACATTTTTGAGGTCGTCTCCCCGTTTGGGAATGGTACCCCTGCATGTCAGCAATTGGTTGCAGCGGGAAACGACACAATCAGCGAAAATCATCCAGGCTTTTCCTCACAGATGCGCGCTTGTTTCTCCTGATAAATGATGGAGTTTCATACGACTCCCACTTTTTTTCCCAGGCCGGCCTCTGCCAGAGGGATTCACTCCCCTTAGGCTCGAATATGTAGGGCGGGGTTTCCTGCTGGACTTGGAACGGGGGAGGAGTCTTTTCTCTTAGAGGTTGGAACTCTGGGGGTGTCACGGCATCCATTGTCGGTTTGGGTTCGAACCCTGTTGCGATCACCGTCACTTTAACCATCTCTTTCATGCTCTCCTCGATTACGGTGCCGAATATGATGTTGGCTTCGGGGTGTGCCAGGCCGTGGATTAATTCTGATGCCTTGGACACTTCATGCAGCGTGATATCTTTTCCGCCCGTGATGTTGATGAGGACTCCGTGGGCTCCTTCGATGGACGTGTCAATGAGAAGCGGGCTGGATATGGCTTTGTGTGCGGCATCGACAGCCCTGCTTTCTCCAGAGGCGATCCCCGTTCCCATAAAGGCCATTCCCATGCCCTTCATGATGGATTTGACGTCTGCAAAATCGAGGTTGATGACCCCAGGTCGTGTGATCAAGTCGGAAATACCCTGAACAGCCTGCCGCAGGATGTCATCTGCCATCTTGAAGGCATCCTGGATCGATGTGTCCAAGTTCACGGTCTCGAGAAGCCTCTCGTTGGGGATGGAGATCACCGTATCTACGGCTGTCTTGAGCTCGGCCAATCCTTCCTGAGCCTGCCGTGCTCTAATTTTTCCCTCAAACTCAAAGGGAAAAGTGACGATTGCGATAGCCAGGATATCCAACTCCGAGGCGATATTCGCCAGGATGGGCGTTGCTCCCGTTCCTGTACCTCCTCCCAAACCCGTGGTGAGAAAGACCATGTCTGCTCCTTCCATGAGCTCGACAAGCTTCTCGGTGTCTTCCAGGGCAGCTTGTTTCCCGATGTCAGGCCTTCCTCCCGATCCCAGACCCTTGGTCAGTTGACTTCCGATCTGGAACTTGGTTCCCGCGTTGTTGTTGTTGAGCGCTTGAAGGTCGGTATTGACGCCGATGAAGTCAACGCCCTCGATCCTTGCCTCGATCATTCTGTTGACGGCGTTTCCTCCTCCACCCCCAATTCCGATGACCTTGATGTTGGCCCCTACACGTTCATCCACCAAGTGAAATTTGAGTTTGCTTTTAAAATCCTCATGCATGTTTGCCTCCTATGCCTCTTTTAGCCAATCCTTCATTTTGGCCCAGAAGCCTTTTTTTCTATCTTTAGAAAAGCCTCTATCCTTCCACTGGTTATATCCGTAGAGGACGAGGCCCACTGATGTTGCATAGTCCGGAGTGCTAACCCGGTCCACAAGCCCTCCGATCCCGCTTGGATCACCCCGGCGGACCGGAAGGTCAAAGATGCCCTCAGCCACTTCTTCCAGCCCATCCAGCAAAGCTGTCCCTCCTGTGAGCACAATGCCCGAATTCAGGGATTTTTCATAGCCCATTCTCCGGATGTCATTGTCGACCAATCGGAATATTTCTTCAGCTCGTGGTTGGATAATGTCTGCCAGAAGTTGTCTAGAAAGCACACGGGGCTTCTTGCCGCGGCCCACAGAGGGAACCTCAATGGTTTCCTGTTCCTCCACGAGCGGACTGGACACGCATCCGAATTTTTTCTTGATCTTCTCTGCATCGGGGATCGGTGAGCGCAAGCCGACTGCGATATCGTTAGTAAAGTTGTCTCCCCCGATAGGAATGACAGATGTGTACCAAAGACTCCCGCGTTCGAAAATGGCGACTTCGGTCGTGCCTCCGCCGATGTCGATCAAACCGACACCGAGTTCCATTTCATCATGGGTCAGGATGGAAAAACTGGTGGCAATTTGGTTGAGGACCAAATGCTCGATCTCGATGCCAGCCCGGGTGATACAGGTCCTGAGGTTTTGAACCGATGTGATGGCCCCCGTGATAATATGGACATTGACCTCCAGTTTGATTCCGCTCATACCCATAGGATCTTTGATCCCGTCCTGATCATCCACGACAAACTCCTGCGGGATGATGTGGATGATCTCTCTGTCAGGAGGAATGGAGACGGCTTTGGATTGATCAATCACACGCCTGATGTCTTCTCGGCTAATCTCTTTGTTTTTCCCGGAGACAGCAATAACACCTCTGCTGTTGAAGCTCTTGATGTGAGCTCCTGAAATACCGACAAACGCCGAATCGATCTCCACGCCTGCCATGAGCTCAGCCTCTTCTTGCGCTTTCTTAATGGCATCTACAGTGGTCTCGAGATTGACCACGACTCCTTTTCTCAAGCCTCTCGAATCACTCGTTCCGATGCCGATGATCTCGATCTTCCTGTCTTCCGTGACTTCACCAATTATGGCAGTGATCTTTTTTGTGCCGATATCTACACCGACAATATAGCCATTTTTTGGCATTATTTTGCCTCCTTTATCATGCTTGGAGAGATATCATTTGCGAATAGTTTTTGAGGCTTTATATAGATACGCTCCTCGAAGCGCAGGTCTACATATTCTATGGGTCCATATTGTTTAAATAAAGGCTCTTGAGCCCGGTAAAACTTCATTCTCTCATGGAACCGGCTTTCACCGATTATGATCCATGTGGGCGACTCCTTGAGCTTAACTTTCGCATTTTCATATTCCGTGAGGTCTAAAACCGCGATCGCTTCTCTCTCCGATGGGTCCAGGTTATCCAGAAACGCCCATCCGAGGTCGAGTTTCTCAGCGATATTCTCCTCAAAATTTTTAGAATCCACGAACAGAGGAAGATCCCAATTTACCAAAGAATCGACCTCCTGAAGCTTTATACCTTCCCTGTCAATGAGGAATGTGCGGCTTTTTTTCAATAAAGCGGCGGGCTGCCTCTCCAGAATTGAGATCTTAAGGGTCGATGGGAAGTTCTTCCGGACGCGGATATCTTTGATCCATGGATGGACGACCAGTTTTTCTTTAAGGGTATGGATATCGAGGATCAGAAGATTCCCCAAATGTTTTCCTTCGAGGAACAGGCGAATACCCTCTGCAATTTGTTCTTTGGGGCAGGACACTTCGATGCGGTCGACATCCAATTTGTCCCAAGAGATCAAGAAGAGGTAAGCTCTTTGGAAAAAGGTGAACAGTCCGCTGATAAGGAGGAAACATATGAGGATGTGCCTGAATTTCAGCTTGATCCGTCTCTGCACATTCTTGGGTTTGGTCTTTTTCTCCTTTCGCCTGAAGTGCAGTGGTTCGGAGATTAAGACGTTTGCATGGTATCTAAGCGGGGATGTCGCTTGTGTAGCCATCGTCTTATTTTCCTCCTAATTCCTTGATCAGTTCAGGAATTATCTTGTTGATGCTTCCTGCGCCCAGGATGAAAAGCAAATCTTCCGGCTCTGCAATTTGGGCGACAAGAGCGGGGATCTTTGAAAGATCGGGTTCGAAATAGATGTTTTTGTGCCCGAATTGTTGAGTTCCTTCAAAAAGAACTTGACCGGAAACACCCTCGATCGGCTTTTCCCCAGCAGGATAGACTTCTGTGATGAAAAGAACATCCGCTTGGTTGAACGAAGTGGCAAATTCTTTCATAAGAGAAGATAACCGGGAGTACCGGTGAGGCTGGAAGACGACTACCGTGCGGCACGGCCAGCCCCTTTTTGCGGCCTCGAGCGTAGCGATGATCTCGGTAGGGTGATGGGCATAATCCTCGAAGATCATGATGCCGTTCACCGTTTGCTTCAACTCAAAACGCCGTCCGATCCCCGTATAAGCCTCCAACGCTTCCAGAATTCTGGAAATGGGCATATCTAGGTCCAGCCCAACTGATACAGCCGCCATTGCATTTTGAATGCTGTGCATTCCCGGCACATTCAATTTAAGGATGCCGATCTTCTCGTTTTTATAATAGAGCTCGGATGTGCTGGTGAATTTGTCGAACGTCTGCTCACGCGAATAGACATCTGCCTGTGTGGAGAATCCATAGGTGATGATCCTGCGTTCCAGCTCTGGTATAAGGCTCTGCAGGTTTGCATCATCCAGGCAGAGGATGATTGGACAGAAAAAGGGAACTTTGTTCGCAAAATGAATAAAAGTCTTTTTGATCTCATCCAGAGTTTTATATTGATCCAAGTGCTCCTCATCCAGATTCGTCAGCACGGCCATAAACGGAGAAAGATAGAGGAAAGACCGATCGCTCTCATCCGCCTCTGCCACGATGAAATCTCCCTCTCCCAGCTTGGCATGGGCCCCGATGGTGTTGAGTCTGCCACCGACAATGATCGTTGGATCAAAACCTCCAGCTTCAAGGACTTCGGCGATCATGGATGTGGTGGATGTTTTCCCGTGAGAGCCTGCCACGGCGATCCCGTGTTTCATCCGCATCAATTCTGCCAGCATCTCTGCCCGGGGGATGACGGGAATTTTTTGACACCTCGCTTCTTGCACCTCAACGTTTTCTTCTGTGATGGCGGAGGAGATCACCACCACATCCGCGCCATTGATCTGTTCCGCCCTGTGTCCGATGTGGACCTCGGCTCCCAATCGTGCCAGGCGTCGAGTCGCTTCATTCTCCTGGATGTCAGAACCTGAGACTTTGTAGCTCAGGTTGAGGAGAACTTCAGCAATTCCATTCATTCCGGTGCCTCCGATACCGATCATGTGGATGTGTTTGAGCTTGTGATATTTTTTATTGACCACCGGTTCTCCTAGCTTCCTTCTCCCGAAAATTCCAGGCAGAGGTCTGAGATTTTTTCTGCTGCGTTTTCCCTTTTGAGAGGCCTAAGATTGTTCTCCATTTGATCTATTTTTTCTTTATGGGTCATAAAATCCCGGATCTTTTCCGTGAACGTCTCTGGTGTAAAATCCTCTTCGAGGAGGATCTCGGCGCCCTGAACCTTTTCGAGTTCTTTGGCGTTTAAGAGTTGATGATTATCTGTAGCCTTAGCAAATGGGACAAGGAGTGATGCCTTTTGGGCAGCGATGAGCTCAGCGATCGTGGTGGCTCCCGACCGGCACACGATGAGGTCTGAACTCTGAAAGTAGTTAGGGATATTGAAGAAATAGGGAGAAACGGTCACATCTGTGTATCCATGGTACACGTAGCGGTCTTTGACCCATTCATAGTCTTTGACTCCGGTTTGGTGGACGAATCGTAAGTCCTTTTTCTCCTGCGAAAGAAGGGGCAATGATTCTGTGACTCCCATGTTGAGGAAGTGAGATCCCTGGCTTCCCCCGAAGATCAGGAGGGAAAGGCGATGGTTCCGCTCTTTTTTCGGAAGGGAATAGAACTCTTCTCGTGTGGGATTTCCCGTGACATACCCTTTCCCCTTAAAATAGGGAAGAGAGCCCTCAAAGGCGACCACAGCTTTGCGAATCCATGGGAGCAGAAGCCTGTTTGTCAGTCCAGGTTTGAGGTTCTGTTCCATGATCAGAGTCGGGATTCTAAGCCAGGATGCAAGAAGAACGATCGGGCCCGAGCTATACCCGCCGACTCCGATCACTAGAGTTGGCCGTATACGTAAAAGAATATAAAGAGACTTGAGGAAGCCATAGGGCAGCAGAGCAAGAGGCTTGAATGTCCTCAGGCCTTTCCCCTTTAATCCTTCGATCTTTAGAGGGATAAAATTTGCCCGATAACGCTCCATGATGCTTTTCTCCAGCAGTCGGTTGCTGCCGACGAATGTGATCTCTACTGTCGGATCCTTCTCCTTCAATTTTTCACCGACTGCCAGGGCAGGGTAGAGATGTCCACCCGTTCCGCCTCCGCTTATAATGACTTTCCGTGCCTTCATCTTTTTCTTCTGCTTCCTTCCTTGCGCTGTGAGATGTGGAGAAGGATACCTATACTGAACAATGTGCAGATCAGAGAAGATCTCCCAAAACTCAACAGAGGAAGGGGGAGCCCTGTAGGGGGACCCAAACCCAGAACGATGCTGATATTGAGCAGAGCCTGTGCAAATATCGCTATCGTTAGGCCCGTTGCAATGATTCGCGAAAATGCGGTGGGTGCTCTCCTGGAGATGACCAACCCTCTCCACAGGATGATCACAAAAAGCAGTAATGTTGCGATTGTGCCCATGAGTCCGAGTTCTTCGCCGATAATCGCATATATATAATCCGTGTGGGCGCATGGCAGGAAAAACAGTTTTTGTGTGCTTTCACCTATACTTACGCCGAAAAGCCCGCCACAACCGACAGCCAGTTTGGACTGGATAGCCTGAAATCCCGTCCCCAGTGGGTCGCTGTTCGGAGATAGAAAAGTCATGACCCTTTCCATTCGATAGGTCGCCTTGAATAGATACAGGGCGAAAAGCCCAGAGGATAAGACGCCCAGGACCAGAAAGTAAGCCATTTTCACTCCCCCGATGAAGAACAGCATTGTGCATATCAAAAAGATGAGGATGGCGGTTCCGTAATCGGGTTCGATGATGATCAACAGAATTCCTAGGAAAACGACGGCCAAAGGGAAAAGGAGAGAGGAGGCCTTATCCAGCTCGTCCTTTTTCTTCTCCAGTTGTAGAGAGATGAAAAGGACCAGACTGATTTTGGCTAATTCTGATGGCTGAAAACGCAATCCGTAAAAATGGATCCATCTCTGGGTTGCTCCCATTGCCGGAATAACCAGACAGAGTGCCATAAAGATAAACGTCAAGACCAGCAATCCATAGATAAAATACGGGTTCTCGTAGAAGGGTTTGTTTATGAAAAAAAAGGCTAGGATGAGGGCCAAGCCTATTCCGGCACCGATAAGCTGATTGATAAAAAAATGGAAAGGCTGCTGATATTTGTCGCTCGCCAAGATCGCTGATGAACTGAAGACCATGACCAATCCGAACGAAAGGAGTACAAGTGTCGCAAGGAACAGGGGTTTGTCGAATCCCAGGGGTCTGAATATTTCCATCGGTTAATTGCCTTGTGTTTTGACTCTATCCATTAATGCAAAAACCTCGCGTTTGAATACCCGGCCTCTTTCCTCGAAGCTTTGGAACATATCAAAGCTTGTACAGGCAGGAGCGAGGAGAACGATCTCTCCTGGAGAAGCCGCAGCAAAACCCTGCTCAACGGCTTGCCTCAGTGAGGAGACGGACTCCATTGGAATGCCTATTTCGCTTTCGAGCGCCTGGGCAATTTTTTCTTTGGCCTCACCGATCAACAGAATTTTTTTGACACGTTCCTCCAC
>CAZIMJ010000130.1:0-3488 GCA_964540205.1 uncultured Eubacteriales bacterium
AATGAGATCAGGAATAGTTTTAGCCATAGAGCCTATGATCGCCATCGGCAACTGGGAAGTGGAGATCCTTTCGGACAACTGGACGGCCGTTACAAAGGATAGGAGCCTTTCAGCACATTATGAACACACTGTTGCTCTCACTCAAAATGGAGTTGAAATCTTAAGCCTTCTAGAGGATGAAAATAATTGCGGACATGGAAAGGAGTCTCGGCATGTCTAAGAATGATGTGATCGAAGCCGAAGGCACAGTGCTCGAAACGCTTCCGAATGCAATGTTTCGCGTGGAGTTGTCTAATAAACACAAAATTTTGGCCCATATTTCGGGGAGAATGCGCAAACACTTTATTCGGATTCTTCCCGGGGACAAAGTTCTTGTGGAACTATCACCGTATGATTTGACCAAAGGGAGAATCACTTATCGATTCAAATAAAGGACAGGACAATGAAAGTTAGGGCCTCAGTCAAAAAGATGTGCCGGAATTGTCGGATCATCAAGAGAAAAGGTTTACTCCGGGTCATATGCACAAACCCGAAGCATAAACAAAAACAAGGATAGATGAGGTAAAAATGGCTAGAATCGCTGGAATCACCCTTCCCCCAGAAAAAAGGATCGAAATTGGTTTGACCTATATCTATGGCATCGGCCGATCGAAGGCAATCAAGATTCTCGAAGCAGTAAAGATCGATATGGATAAAAAAGTCAAAGACTTGAGCGAAGAGGAGATCAATAAGATCCGCCAGATCATCGAAAAGCAAGAGAAGATCGAAGGAGACCTCCGAAAAGAGGTCACCATGGATATAAAGCGGTTGATGGATATCAGTTCTTACAGAGGCATGCGCCACAAGAGAAGACTTCCTGTGCGTGGGCAGAGGACAAAAACGAATGCACGGACGAGAAAGGGCCCTACCGGACGTACTATCAAGAAAAAATAGCGGGAGCGTTTAATGGCTAAACCGAAGAGAAAAATAAAGAAGAAAAAAATCAGAAAGGACATCGGATTTGGTGTCGCTTACGTCCAATCGACATTTAACAATACAATCATCACCATAACAGACCAGCAGGGAAACACGCTTTGCTGGAAGAGTTCGGGTACAGCAGGCTTCAAGGGCGCTCGGAAAGGGACGCCGTTTGCGGCCCAATTGGCGGCCAAAGAGGTTGCAAACGATGCCAAAGTGTTTGGCGTGAGATATGTGGATGTCAGGGTTACAGGTCCTGGAGCTGGGAGGGAATCCGCGATAAGGGCCCTCAAGGTAGGAGGATTGGAGATAAAGTCCATCAAAGACGTAACTCCTATACCTCACAACGGTTGTCGTATGAGGAAACGGCGGAGAGTTTGAGGGATTTTCCCCTCTAAGGAGTGAATGATGTCAAAGGAGAAAAATTCGATATGTCGCTATTGTCGGGTAGAGAGGACAAAACTGTTCCTCAAAGGAAACAAGTGTATAACCGATAAGTGCCCGGTTGAACGTAGACCTTATCCGCCGGGCGAACATGGGAGGATGAGACGAAGGATCCTCGGATATGGCATTCAGCTGAGGGAAAAGCAAAAATTGAAAAGATACTATGCTATGTCTGAAAAACAATTCAAGCTGTTCTTCAAGAGAGCGGAACGGAAAAGAGGGATCACTGGAGAAATCCTTTTGTCTATGCTGGAGAGAAGACTGGATCACGTGGTTTATCTCATAGGATTTTCCCACTCCCGCTTCCATGCACGGCAGATGATCACTCATGGTCATTTCAGCGCCAACGGAAGAAAAGTCACCGCTCCTTCCATGTTGGTGACAAAAGGCGATGTCGTGGCTTTCAGGGAAAGATCGGCCAGTCACGAAGAATATAAAGCGATCGTCGAATTCAATAAAAATAAAACAGTTCCGGGCTGGCTGGAAGTGGACAGGGATAACATGGCGGCAAAGGTTATCTCATTTCCCACTCGCGAGGATGTGTCGATTCCTGTTGAAGAGCATCTCATCGTGGAGCTTTACTCCAGATAGTAATCCTAGAAACTCCCGGAGGGCTAAAGACCGAAAACGTCTTTAGTCTTCAGGGCTGAGTCAGGGTAAATGGAACCAGGATAGGAGGAAAAATGGTAGAAATAGGTTTTCAGAGACCGAGGTATTTGGAATGTGATTATGAAACATTAACAGAGAAATACGGCAAGTTCACAGCACAGCCTTTTGAAAGAGGTTTTGGTGTCACGATCGGAAATTCGTTACGGAGGATTCTTCTGTCTTCCATCTCGGGTGCAGCCATCACGAACGTCCGCATCCAGAATGTTCTTCATGAGTTCTCGACACTTCCGGGTGTCGTTGAAGATGTGACAGATATCAATTTAAATCTTAAAAGCATCCCTTTGAAGTTGGAGGGCCAAGAACCTATAACAATGACCCTGAAGAAAAGGGGACCTGCAGAAGTTATTGCTTCGTATATCGAACATGACTCCGATATAGAGATCCTCAACGAAGACATCCATATCGCATCCTTGGATAAGGATGGAAATTTGGACATCGAGATGATCGTGGAGAACAACAGAGGATATATTCCTGCCGATCTGAACTTTAACGAGGAACTGAGCGTTGATTTTATCCCCCTGGATTCCTCTCACTCCCCGATCCTTAAGGTGAATTATCGGGTCGATCCCGCTCGTGTGGGCAAAAGAATCGATTATGAAAAACTGACTCTGGAGGTCTGGACGACTGGGGCCAAAACTCCTCAAGATGCCCTCGCTCAAGCCGCAAAGATCTTGAGAAGCCATTTGGTCACTTTCTTGAACATCGTTGATGAGCCAGCAGAACTGGAATCTGCTCCTGCAAAGAAAGAGATCCCGTATTTCTCTCAGATAGATATCCTCTCTAAGTCGATCGACCATCTGGAGCTTTCAGTGCGTTCTAACAACTGCCTCCGTTCAGCAGGCATCGAGAAGATCTATAAACTCGTACAGAAAACAGAGGATGAGCTGTTGAAGACAAAAAACTTTGGCCGTAAGTCTCTTTCTGAGATCAAGGAAACCCTTCAAGAAATGGGATTGGGTTTGAATTTGGAGCTTCATCTAAAATTAATCGAGAAGATCGAAGGCGCCCAAAAGCCTGAAGAGGAGAGAGGAGAAGGAGACTTGGAATGAGGCATCAGCTCAGCGGAAAAAAGCTAGGAAGAAACTCCTCCCAGAGAAAGGCCTTGCTCAGAAGTCTTGTGACGTCGTTTTTCGAAAAGGAGCGGATCAGGACAACACTTTCTAAAGCAAAAGCGACACGGCCGATTGCTGAGAAGATGATCACTCTTGCCAAGACAAACTCTCTTCACACACGGCGGCAGGCTCTGCAGTACATCTACAAGAAGGATGCGGTCAAAAAGCTCTTTGAGGATATCGGCCCTCGTTTTACGGAGAGGCCGGGCGGATACACGAGGATCATCAAGCTGGGCCCCCGTGCCGGAGACGGGGCGGAAATGGCGATCCTAGAGCTCGTGGGCACAGAATTCAAGAAAAAAGAAA
>CAZIMJ010000131.1:0-34958 GCA_964540205.1 uncultured Eubacteriales bacterium
CTGGATTATTCACGAGTCGAGGCCAACCCACCCCACGCTAACATTAAGGTGGAGGCAGTGACCCACGAAGCTTGGTTGGTTAGGTTGGGTCGGCGCCCGAAGGGTAAAGAATGCCGACATAAAATGAGAAATATGTATTTAAAATGTGTTTAATGTCCTTCTTTAGTATGTCCATTGGTAATGGTACATATGAATTAGGATAGATAATGATGTCGGCATAATTTATGAATAATTCAGGTTAGTAAATAATATTTAATCTGATCCCAATAATTTCTCGGCCTTGTTCGTAGTATTGGCCTCTTGCATCCTGCCCCCATTGGTAAAAAACACCTATAGAAAACGGCAATGAGCCGAGCGTAGGATCGCTCAATGTCCCCCAACTGGCCATCAGACTGCGGGTGGGGGTTAAATTTCGCATTCCAGTATAGGACATGTGGATACCGATATGAATTCCTTTGTTGGAAGAAAGAAATGCCTTGGATTCTATTTCCACTCCCAGATCAAAAGGAATGTGATGTGATTTGGGATATTGATAGAAATATACACCCGCACCATAATACGGTTTAATCAACTTTAAGCCGGGAATAGGCTTCACGGATGCAGGATAAAAAACCTGATGATAAAAACCGTATTGAGAATACTTGATGGGATCTCTAAATTCAGAAGCTCCTTGAAGAAGGTTCGAGCAATAATGGGCCATTTCAACTAAAAGTACGGCTGGCTTTAAATCGCACAGGGCAAAAATCCCAAACTTCCCTTCAACACAAAGATTACTAAAATTCCAAACGTTATAGCGGTTTAAAGATGTAAAAAGGCCGAATTCGATTCCCCAATGGAAGTTTTCGGATAGGGAGCCTAATCTTAATCGCTTGGCGATAGAGGTTTCAAAAGCAGTTTTGTCGCTAAAAACAGACATCATAAATCCTCTTGGAGAGGCCCTTTGAACAGTTAAATAAACAAGATAATCTCCGTATTTGTGAAACCAATGGGATGATTCCGTGTAGACCTTTTCGTCTGAAACCTCCCCATCCCCAGCGAAAAGGGAAGACAACGGGATAACAATCACGAAAAAAAACACACCGATCATTTTTATATTATTCTTGGTTTTTTGACTGTTCAATCTCTTCCTCGTTTATTCAACACCAGGAGCCAAGGTTCAGCATCCAAACTCAGGCCCAAGAATCTCCTATTGTACCTTTAGTCGTATATCTAACCTGAATTATCCATAAAAGCTGCCGATACAATTACTATAAAAAAAACTCTTAGTTCTTATTATCGGCATCTATTACCCTTCGGGCAAACCGATCTCACAGCATCGGTCCGTGAATAATTCATCATTACCCTGAATTATTCACAAACCTCAAAATTTTCCGATTACAAATCTGTTTCGTCTTTTTCCTATTCAACTTTTTGCCTCTCCATACGTTTATAGTAGTAAACCTAACAAAGGGGAAAACCCGGTCTCCTTCAAGTTCATGCTTGTATTCGAGCTCTAAATGATCCGCGATGACCTTCCACTTTTTCCAGAAAAAACGAATATACTCAATAGAACGAAACATGTACGCCCGATCAGGCAATTTTAGGGGGCAGGTTTATACTCTTATATTCCTTCACCAAAGATCCCATCAAGTCTTTAACCGAAATGATCTCTTTTGTTCTGTAAGCATTTTAACCAGCAAAAGCAAATCCACTCCTGAAATTACCTCTTTGGGCATTGATCAACGCATGAGAGATGCAGGGAGATCCCGATTCCCATTCCCCCCTGAATAATGGGTATTTTCGCTTTTAGGTCTCCAATGATTAATTCTTTAAAATGTCTTACGTTCATCTTTATCTCCAACTGCCTGCACTTCACCTTATCCTGAGATACAACTCTTACTTTATGAATCTTGACATTTTTCTATGATTAAGGAAAATTTATAAGTTTTTAATTCTCACCTAGAACAAGAGCTTTGTTAATGAAAACATAGGGGTAGAACCTCATTCCAATCCCATTTTCTTGCAGAAAAAGAATATCAGTTAATCACACGAGAGTTAAAAATCTTCGATATAAAACATTTTCATGTTAAAATTAAATGGTGAACTGGAAAAGTAAGATCCAAGGCTTGAAAAACATTCTCATTCAACTTCTTAGAAGTCAAATACTCCCTTCGGACAGCTACCTGGCAGGTGGGACTGCACTCTATTACTATTTACATCACCGTCTATCCGTTGATTTGGATTTTTTCACACAGAAATCGTTTAATCCTGAAATGCTTGTTTTTAAACTAATAAAAGAATTTGGCACAGCTGATGTGGAAATCATGGAAAAAGAAAGTTTAATCACTTTCCTGTCTCCTGAAAAAATAAAATTTTCTATTTTCTCATTTCCCTATCATCTTTTGTCTTCTTTGAAAAGCTTAGAATTGAGCGAGGGCATCACTTGTGCTGCAGCCTCATTAGATGATATCGCAGCTATGAAGGCCATCGCAATTTCTCAGAGAGGCTCAGCCAAAGATTTCATCGATCTTTATTACCTACTCAAACACACTCAAATGAAATTTGAGGATTTGTCATCGTTTGTACAGCAGAAATACCATCTTGAGAAAAAGTATGAGTATCATATGAAAACTGCGATGGTGTATTTCGACGACGCTGACCGGGATTTCCATTCCATTGTACTTGTCAAAGATGAGGGTAATTTTCGTCAATTATCAGAATCCGAGTGGAAGGAAATAAAAGAATTTTTCGGCAGGTTTGTACAATGAGAAATGAACTGTTCTGGGACAGAGACCCAAAAACTATCACTCCAGAGATCGAGATCGAAAGAGCGATCAATTTTGGCGGATTTGACTACATAGAGGAAGTTCAGAAAAAGTATGGTCAGACGAGATTTGTTAAAGTTCTGATGGATCAGCGGAACTTAAGCAAAAGAGCTGTAAACTACTGGTGCCTAGTTCTTGGAATTGACAGAAATAAAACAGCAACCTTCAGGAATGTTTATAACGTCTGGTCTCCTTTGAGATAGCCGGATTGATTGGACCTGATCACGTGAACACTCATTTCCGAAAAAGCAATAAGTGGTACGCCCGGACAGATTCGAACTGCCGACCTACTGATTCGTAGTCAGAGGGGCGGCTGAAGGGAAAAGGGGGACGAGTTCAGCTGTAAAGAAAAAATCATCTCTAAAGGAATTTGCTTCTTATTATATTTTCGCTTCTTTATCTTTGAATTTTAGAACTTCAATCTCCGTCAGCTCATCATTTCCATCACGACCTGAAACAGTATCCGTTACAATTGTTGTATTATCAGATTTTGTGATCTTGTATTCTGAATAGTTACCGGAAAATTGCGCGGTGTCTTCACCCGCTCCGCCTTTTATGATGTCATTTCCTTTTCCGCCAATGATAATGTTATTCCCATCATTCCCTGTGAGTTGGTTATCCTGATCATTCCCGAGAATATTCGTGTTTTTCGAGCCTTTAAGAATGATGTTGACAAGATACTGGGATTTAAAGCTATAGGGCGTGTTTTCATCGCGCACGGTGGAGAATGTTCCTTCAAATGAAGGATCGATCTAGGCATTGTAGGTCAAATATTTCGGCCAGAACTTTTCAACAAGATCATAAAGAGCGGGATCCCCCGCTTTCATCTCTTCTTTGGTGTGGTAGGGATACTCATTGCCAAAAGATTTCCCATCGCCCTGAGGGTTGTGATCCCACAAGCCAAAATAGATATCGAATCCGGTAATGATGTATTCATGGGGTGCTGGACGGCCATACTTATATATCCCAGCCTCGATCGCAGCCTGTTCAGCCTCGACGATCTCTTGATGATATTCAGGCAAAATATCCTCCAGTCCCTTGGCATGAACAAGATGCATGATCTCCTCATAGGAGGCATCGCGGGTAAATCTCTCCCCGGGCCTTCCTTCATTATGGACGTACTCATAACTGCCCTCCACAGGAGATTCTGTGGCATAGAGATCCTGAAGCCTGAGCTCTGAATCCCTCAGAAAGGGACGCATGGCAAAAGACTTGATCTCGGTGTCTGTATACATGAGAGTGGCTTTCACATCAGCCATCCGGTTGGCGAGAGCGGTTTTGTCAAAACCGTACTGAGTACCTGGGGCATCGGTCAGATGATATTTTAGGATTTCCCTCGCCCTCACGACCTGCAAGTCACTCACGCCGGATTGGGCAAAGATATGGATCGGCTTGCCATTGGGGGCCAAGTGCTTTGTGTATTTCGCAAACAAACCGTTTAAGGTCTTGCCGAGCTCTTCGGGAAGAGGGACGACTCCCAATGGGGATGTTGAGGTGTCGATGTTGTCCAACACTTCATAGTTGATATCGATCTTTTCGGGCACATCATATTTTATGTCTGCCATCGCCTGTTCCATTCTTGCCCTTCTGTCGTCCTGGCTTGCCTGTTTTTCCTCGTTATCGTTCGTCGCTGTATTCTCAGTTTGTGTTCCACACGACACAATCGAAAAAACCAGTATAACTACGAGAGCCACTAATAATCTCTTCATTTTTTTCCTCCTCAATTATTGTATTCTAGATTGCCCATTATATCTAAAACAACTACAGAGTCAACGGGATCCGGATCTCTGTCGGAAACAGCAATGACAATCCCATCATCAATTTGAGAAACTAGGAGAGAACTGCGGTTTTCGTCAGCAAGAAGGAAAGCGTCTTCAGGCTTTTTGCTCAAACCCTCAACAACAAGTTTGCCATCCTTGGGCCAGTCCAAAACATGGCAGTATAAACGTGTTATGTCACCCGGGAGCTGTCTCTGTGTGTACCATCCCCAAGAAGGTTTTGTAAAAGGGCTGGCTTTTGTTCCATAAATCGATTCACCGTTGATTTGAAGCCATTTCCCCATATCTTGAAGCCGCCCAATGCTTGCCTGGGCCACTTCTCCCAGTGCGGTCGGTCCGATATTCAGAAGATAGTTCCCACCTTTTGAGGATGTCTCGACGAGTTCACCTATCAATTCAGCGCTTGATTTCCAATTTTGATCATTCTTTTTAAATCCCCATGTATCATTCATGGTTTGACAGGTTTCCCAATCACGGCCTGGAATACCTACATCCGGTATCTCCTGCTCAGGAGTTCCATAATCTGCAGAAACACCCACACGGTCATTGATGATGATATCCGGCTGGAGATCCCGAACATGGCCGACGATTTCTTCAGCACGCAAGACACGAGCTCTTTCTTCGCTTGATTCAAACCGAATTCCGCTGAAATCAAACCACGCAATACTAATAGGTCCATAATTCGTCAACAACTCGGTCAATTGATTTTTCATGTATGTGATGTACTTGTTCATATCTGCATCCGGATTCGGGTTGCCATGAAAATCGCCCCGATTATACTCTGCCGGGAATTCAGGATGATGCCAGTCCTTGCTGGAATAATAGAGTCCGAACCTTATGTTGTGGCGCCGGCAAGCATCGGCAAACTCCCCGATGATGTCTCTTTCAAAGGGTGTTGACATCACGTCATAATCGCTATACTTCGAATCAAATAGGCTGAATCCATCATGGTGCTTCGATGTGATAACCAGATACTTCATGCCGGCATCCTTGGCAAGCCGGACTATTTTATTCGCGTCAAATTTAACCGGATCGAACTGATCCTTCAGAAGTTCGTATTCAGATGACGGGATCCGCGCCTGTTGCATGATCCACTCTCCGAGCCATTTATATTCGACACCTTTCCATTCGCCTGCAGGAATGGCATATAGACCCCAGTGAATGAACATCCCGAACCGTGCCTCACGCCACCAGGTCATCCGTTCACTTTTTGAGCTTTTTTTATTTTCCGCTGAATGAGCTTTAGAATTGGCGGGGATTGTCGATGCAACGATTCCGATTAAAAACACAAAAAGAAAAATCTTATTTTTTTTGACTTTGTTTCTAGCCAATCGTAACTCCCTTTTTTTCCAATTTTCGGTTTATGTATTTTCTTCGTTTACAGATAGGGGCAACAGAAAGTAAAATTATTTGTCTTCTAGGAATCCTAACGGCAGATCATATGCCGTTTAACTGTTGCTGTTCTTCTCTACGATCCTGTAACGGGAGATCGTTTTAGTGAGCATCATTTTGACCCCTGTTTTTTTGACCAGTGCCTTGATCCTTGATTCACCGGGATGTAAATAGAAATTGCTGGGAGTGATCCTAATCCAACACAGATAACTGTCGTGCTCTTCTCCGGCTCTCTTCAGCCATTCTTTCGCTTCTCCCAATTTTCCCAGAACAAGATTCATGAGGAAAAAACTGATTGGAGGGACATATTCATGTTTGGCTTTATTCTTCAAACTTTCGAATAGATCCTCAGCTTCGCTCTTCCTTCCAGAATCATAATAAATTAGGGCAAGAAGCATCTCAATAAAAGGAACTCCATCCGAGCACTCAACGGCTTTCTCATATTCCGCCATAGCGCCCTCTATGTTTGATTGTGCAGAATAGACCATTCCCAGATGATAATGCGCCAGGTAAGATTCTGGATTCATCTTTATTACTTTTTGCAATTCTTCAACCGCTCTGTCGAACTGACCGGGGAAGAAAAACGTAAGGCCTACAAAAGCATTGATGAAGCTCGAGACCGGATCCAGCACCTGTGCACGCATCGCTTCAGTTATGGCCTCATCATGCTTTTCTATATTGGATAATAGCCAGGAATAATACATTTGATTTATTGCGGAGTTTGGGCTTAACTTAAGGGCTTGTTTGAGTTCCAACTCTGCTGCCTTCCAGTCCCAGTCGTGAATGGTGTGAATAAAACCCAATGCGCCATGGGCTTCGCCATTAGTATCATCTAATTCCAGAGCTTTTTTCGCGTAGGCCTTTGCCTTGGGTACGGCCTCTTTGGGGGAGACGTTTCCCCAGAAAGTCATGGCTATATAGACTTCGCTCAGCCCGTAATATGCCATTGAATAGGTCGGGTCTTCATGGAGTGCCTGCTGGTAATAGTCGATGGCCTCATCAAATCCTCTGCCCCCGTACATTCGTATATAATGGCTTCCCTTCAAATATAAATTGTAAGCTTCCACGTTATCTGTGTCGCGTTTCAGAACTGCCGCCTTTTCTTGCTTGACAAGCTTGAGTTTCAGGTTGTCTACGATCGCCATGGTGACATCATCCTGGATCGCAAAAACATCCTCCAGCTCGCGGTCATAGCGATCCGACCATATATGATAGCCATCAGCGACATTGATCAGCTGGGCTGTGATCCGGATCCGGTTTCCGGCTATTCGCACGCTCCCCTCCAGGACCTTCCCCACGTTTAATTGTTTGCCGATCTCACGGATATCCACATTCTTGCCCTTGAATGAGAATGCAGAAGTCCGGGCAACCACTCTCAGGTCTTTGATCTTGGTCAATGAATTGATGATCTCTTCGGCCATACCATCACAAAAATACTCCTGTTCAGGGTCGGCGCTCATGTTTGTAAATGGAAGCACTGCAATAGAGCTTTGGTCACCTGACATGGCTATTGTTTCCGGTCGGGATTCTTCCGCCGTCCGGGCCCTCTCTGTGATGGGAACTTTTTTCTCTATCTTAGTGAGCTCGGAAAGGAGTTCTTCGGCCGTCTGGCACCTTGCCATTTTATCCTTTTTCAAACACCAGAGGATGATACGACTCAAATCCTCAGACACCAGATCATTGAGTGCCCTCGGATCAGAAGGCTCATCCAACTTGTGCTTCATGGCAACGCTCAAAGCCGTGTCCCCCACAAAAGGCACTTGCCCAGTCACCATCTCAAAGAGGATCACTCCCAGAGAATAAATATCCGAACGCTGGTCCGCTTCTTTCCCTTCTGCCTGCTCGGGTGATATGTAATCCGGCGTGCCTATCATCGTTCCTGTCTGCGTGACCCCAGGAGATTCGACTGATCGTGCGATCCCAAAATCCGTGATCTTTGCATGGCTTTTTTTATCGATCATGATGTTCTGGGGCTTTAGATCACGATGGATAATCCCCAGCTCATGTGCCTCGGCCAATCCTTCACACACCTGTTTAGCTATCGCAATCGTTTGCTCTTCTGTTAATTTCCCATTCTTTTTTATAAAGCTCTTTAGATCCTCCCCTTCGACATACTCCATTGTGATGTATGGGGTATCCTCCTGCTCATTGAGGTCGTACATCTTACAGACATTCCTGTGAGCGATCTTCCGGGCCAGTTTCAGTTCATTCTTAAACCGTTCTATCATCTCTTTATCGGCGGCTATGGCAGGCTTCAGGACCTTCAAAGCCATCTCTTCATCCAGCTTCTTGTCCTTGATCCTGTAAACATTCCCCATGCCCCCCTCTCCGAGTTTTTGGAGGATCTCGTATCGCCCTGCAAATAGAGTCCCCGAATCTAATGGTCTGACCGGAGTTTGAAGGGTCTTTGTATGGGAGGGGTGCAGTTCTTTATAGGGGGGAAGAGGGGTCGCACACTCTCTACAGTATTTGGAATCCGAAGGATTTTCCGTATGGCATTTAGGACATTGTGCTGTCATTTTACCCCTAGCAATAAGGAGAATAGAATATAGATTTGTGATGGAAGAGTCAACAGGATCGAACATTTTGTCAACGCAAAGCATAGCGGCTTCGTACCAGAACTCCTGAAAAACCAAAATTGACAAATCAAGAAAAAAGATATAATAGAATCATTCCGGTCCTTCAATCAAATGTAAGAGGTGAAGCAATGAAACGAAATATTTTTCAGCAGGTGGTTATTTTTTTTGTTATCTCAGTATTCTTTGGCACAATTTCAAATGGAGTATCAGCGCAAGAGGTAAATTCGAAACGGAATCTTACCATCGATGATTTCTTCAAATTAAAGAACGTAGGCTCACCTCAGATCAGTCCTGATGGCGAATGGGTGGCTTACACCATACGGGAGACCGATCTCGAGAAGGACAAGAGCGAAACACGAATCTGGATGATTCCAATGGCGGGTGGTGAGGCCATTCCTATGACGGCGAAAGGTTCGTCTGCAAGTTCCCCGCGATGGAGTCCGGATGGTAAACACCTGTCCTTCCTCTCGGCTCGAAACGAGGGTAAAACCCAGGTCTGGACTTTAGACCGGAGAGGCGGGGAAGCCCAACAACTGACCGAGATCAAGCAAGGTGTTTCAGGTTATGAATGGTCACCGGACGGTAAAAAGCTGCTCTTGGTTCTCAAGGATCTCAAACCGGAAGATACGGAAAAAGACGAGAAGAAAAAGAAGAAGCCCAAACCCTGGGTCATCGACCGGTTGCAGTTTAAGCGCGATAATATTGGATACCTGGACAGGTATCGCAATCATTTATATGTATTTACTCCGGGCGATCCGTTGCCAGTACAGATCACATCCGGAGATTTCGATGACTCTTCTCCTGCCTGGAGTCCTGACGGTAAGTTGATTGCATTTGTCAGCAACCGGACCAAAGAACCTGATAGCAACAGCAATTCAGACATTTGGATTGTTTCCGCGAGCAGCCCGGACAAAGGCAAAACCTTGCTGCAATTGACTAAGAATCCCGGATCGGACAATTCGCCCGCCTGGAGTCCGGACGGCAAAACCATCGCCTATGTGACGGTGACCGAGCCAGATAAAATGTGGTACGCAACCAATCACCTCGCCGTGGTCTCCTCAGACGGTGGAACTCCCGAAGCTCTCACGACAGCCCTTGACCGCAATGTGCGATCACCCAGGTTTTCTCGTGATGGAAAATCCATCTTATTTCTGCTTGAAGATAGCGCTGAACTCAATTTGGCTCAGATCAGCCAAACGGGTAAGAACCTCATCCGCCTGATAAGTGGAGATCTAAGCGTTTCCAGTTTCACCATGAATATCAAAGGTCAGATGGCCACCCTGATCAGCAAGCCGAAATTGCCAACCGAAGTTTTTGTGCTGGAGAACCAAAAATTGCGCCAACTCACACAAGCCAACGAGGACCTGCTCAACGAACTGAATCTTGCCGAAGTGGAGAATTTCCTTTGCAAAAGTAAAGACGGTATGGAAATCGAAGGATTTATCTTTAAACCACCGGATTTTGATACGAAGTTCCGCTACCCCGCTTTGTTAAGAAATCACGGAGGTCCCGTTTCGCAGTACGACTTTGGATTTAATTTCGATGCACAGTTGTTCGCTGCCAATGGCTATGTGGTGGTCCTGATGAATCCACGCGGATCGTCTGGTTATGGGCAGGATTTCTCCGTAGCACTTTGGGCTGATTGGGGCAATAAGGACTTTGAGGATGTCATGGCCGGTGTCGATTACGCTATCGAAAAAGGCTTGGCCGATCCAGAGCGCCTTGGTGTTGGCGGATGGTCTTATGGTGGCATTCTCACCAATTATGTGATCACCAAAACCGACCGCTTCAAGGGGGCGATCACTGGAGCAAGCGAAGTGCTTTTCCGTTCCAATTATGGGCACGATCACTACCAAAATGTTTGGGTAGAAGAGCTCGGACTGCCCTGGAAGAACGCTGAGGCATGGGAACGCATTTCACCTTTCAATTATGTAGAAAACATCGTCACACCCACATTGATCATGTGTGGAGAGAAGGACTGGAATGTTCCTGTTCTAAACTCCGAGCAACTCTATCAGGCGTTGCGCAAGCTCGGCCGTACAACACAGCTAGTGGTTTATCCAGGTCAGCACCATGGTATTCGTATACCCTCTTTTCAGAAGGATCGTTATGAGCGCTACCTTGCCTGGTATGATAAGTACGTTAAAGGTTCGACAGACAGCAAATAGCAAAATGGAGATGAGTAAACTGAGTGTAAAAATCAGATTGATTTTTCGTTTTTCACAATGTCAAAAATCCAATGAGAATCGGCAGTTATAAAGTTAATAGAAAAATAATAAGGGCAACCGGGTGGGTGAGTTTGTCATACAGTGGCATAACCTAATCTTTCTTTTTGCGCGTAACGAAGAAAATTGCAAAGGAAGCTGCAATGATAAGAAGTGGTAAAACAAGAAGAACAAATGAAGCTGAAGCCATTGAAAACCAGAAATAAGCTTATCACAGCCAAAACGACAAGGTCAACGGCGAGAAAAGAGAGAAAATCAACCGGACGTAGTCACTTTATTAGATATAAAGTTAAAAATCTCAGGAAAGATATGCCTTTTTAACGACATCTGAGTTCAGGAGTTCCTCTCTATCACCTCCAGCAATGATTCGGCCTTTTTGCAACACATAGCCCCTATCCGAAATGGACAGAGCTTTCAGAGCATTTTGCTCAATGAGCAAAATCGTGATGCCTTCTTCCCTGTTGATCCTTTGTATGGTGTCAAAGAATTCCTTTACAAGCTTTGGAGAAAGGCCTAACGAAGGCTCATCGAGGAGCATGATTTTAGGTTCTCCCATGAAAGCTCGGCCAATGGAGACCATACTCTGTTCCCCACCGCTCAGTGTGCCAGCAAGTTGACTGATCCTGTCCTCAAGCTGTGGAAAAAGGCCAAAGACCCTTTCCAAACGCCCCTGAACCTCTTTCTTATCTTTGCTGTGAAAGCAACCTATCATTATGTTCTCCAACACAGTCATCTTGGAAAAAAGCCTTCTCCCTTCGGGAACCACAGATATCCCCATTTTAACGATTCTATTTGTTTTAACGCAGTTTATGGGAATGCCTTCAAAAAGAATTTCTCCTGTTACGGGTTTTACGAGGCCCAGTAAGGTTTTTACTGTGGTCGTTTTTCCGGAGCCGTTGCTGCCCAAAAGGCAAGTGAGAGAGCTCTCTTCAATATGAAGATTGATATCCCTCAGCATTGGAACCCCATCATATTCAGTAGAGATATTTGTGAGCTTCAACATTCGGATTCTCCCAAATAAGCCTCTATCACTTCAGGAATTTCACACACCTGGAAAAACGATCCCTCAGCTATCTTTTGTCCGTAATCGATCACCAAAACCCTGTCGGCAATATTCTTGACAACTGTCATATCATGTTCAATAATGATGATCCCCATGTCTTTTTTCCATTCCAGAATCCTGCGGATGTCTCCCATAAGGTGACCGGTCTCTTCAGGATCCATCCCGGCGGCCGGCTCATCCAGCAGGAGCAAGACAGGGTCTGAAGCAAGCGCCCTGCATATTTCAAGCTTTCGTCTGTGGGCCAGAGGGAGTTCAACCGCCTTCTTGAAACGGTGCTCTAATAGTTCTTCACTAAAAAATTCCAGGAGTTGATCTGCTTTTTGGGCGGCTTCTTTAAGTTCGGTTCGAGCGAAACGACTGCGAAAGATGACATCATACCATTGGGAACGTTGTTTGTGATGCATGCCAATAATGACATTGTCCAGAACGCTCAGGTTAGAGAAGAGCCGATTATTTTGAAAGGTGCGTGCCATACCCTTTCTAGCAATCTGAAAAGGAGATAATCCGACGATACTCTCATCCAAAAACAACATATCTCCATCCGAAGGGGGGTATATACCTGTAATCAAATTCAAATATGTGGTCTTCCCAGATCCGTTAGGCCCGATAAGACCCAACACCTCACCACGTTTCACATAGGTGTTCAATCCATCTATGGCCACCAGGCCGCCAAAGCGGATTGTGAGGTTCTTGGTTTCCAGTAGATTAGACATTCAGTTATACCGTCTCAATTTCTGAGGAAAAAGCCCTTGAGGTCGAAATACCAATACAGATATAACGATGATGCCATAAATCAACAGTCGAAATTCGTTAAACATTCTGAACTTCTCAGGCAAAAGCGTGAGCAGGATGGCCCCGAATATGACACCAAAGGTGTTGTCCATACCACCTAGGATCACCATGGTGACCACAACGACAGACAACATAAACTGAAAGTTCTCCGGAGAAATAAAACAGACATAATGAGCATATACCGCTCCTGCCACACCACTCAGGAAACAATTGATACAAAAGGAGAGAATCTTATAGTTGGATACATGAACACCCATACATTGAGCGGCTATCTCGTCCTCCCTAATGGCATTCCATGTAAGGCCGGTTCTGGAATGGTAAAATCGATTAGAGAGTAATGTGAATATGAGCACAAAGGACAGGACAAGAAGATAGTAATTTGTCTGATACGGAAGCACGCTGCCAAAGATATCGAGATCCTGTCGAAAAGAATATCCAAAGATAGATACAGAAGGTATATCACCAATACCATTGGGGCCACCCGTCCAACTCAGATTGTTTAATAGGAGATAAACGATGAGACCAAAAGCAATGGTCACAAGGGTGAGATAGTAATCCTTTGTTTTTGTTGTGGGGAGTCCCAACAAATACCCCATCAAGGCGGATGCACCGCCTGCAGCAATCAGAGCGATCCAGAAGCTCATTCCTTTATGCAGGGTGAGGAGGGCTGATGTATATGCACCCACACCATAGGAAGCTGCTGTGGCAAGATTAACGATGTTTATGCTCCCCAGTTGAAAATTGAGAGCAGTTGCAAGCATTACATAAATCCCTGCCATGATACACAGATGGATAAGGTATGGGGTATCTCTCAGGAAAAAGGGAAGACATAGAAAGAGCAATAAACCGACAGATATGGCAAAACCCTTTTCACTGGAAAATTTGGCGGAAAGATATTTCTGAATATTCTCGCCCCTGTCGTATAAGTACCAACAAATCCCGATTCCAAAGATAAAAAGGATTGTAGGCATAATGCCTTCGGTCTTAAGAAAAAAAACAAACGCAAAAAAGAGGAGTAGCTCCCCCAGGAAGATCATGACCATGGTTAAGATGCGATTATCACTCTTTTCCATCAGACTTTTTCAAACACCTTTTCACCGAGTATGCCGGAAGGTTTAAAGATAAGAAAGAGAATGACCACCAGAAAAGAAAATACATCTTTATAGGCCGTTCCTCCGGGGATCACTGCCGATACAAATGTTTCAACAAAACCAAGGATGAGTCCGCCAAGAATCGCACCATAGATATTCCCAAGTCCACCCACGACTGCAGCGGAAAATCCCTTTATACCTCCCATAAGACCCATATCAAACCGAATAATCCCGATATAGGCTCCATTGAGGATTCCTGCAATGGCGCCTATGGCTGAGCCTAAGAGGAACGTGATGGCTATGGTCGCATTAATATTGATCCCCATCATCATGGCGGCTTCCGTATCCTGTGACACGGCCCTTATTGCTAATCCCATACGTGTCTTTTCAACAAATACAAAAACAAGCGTAATGAGGACGATGGTTGCCACAAGGATGATAAGGCTATCATAACGAAGGAAGAGTTCACCGATATCTATCCCGCCGTCAGGCAGAATAGCCGGAAATATCTGTGGATTACTCCCTTGAGGATAGAAGATTCTTATGGATTCACGGATGATGAGCCCAAGGGCAACTGTGGCAACCAGGACCATTAAAAGGGGGGCTTGGCGAAAGGGCTTGATGACCAGTTTTTCAAAAAGGGCCCCCAAAAGCCCGGTCAATACGACCGCGCATAAGATTATCAGAGGAATGGCAATGCCTATCGGTAGCGAAGTGAAAAGACCAATAGAAGTGGCGATCTTATATAGGACAAGGATGATAAAGCCACCTAAAATGCAGACATCTCCATGGGAAAAATGGACGACATTCAGGGCGCCGAAAAAAAGACTGAACCCAATCGCGATAAGAGTATAATTGCACCCTAAAAGAAGTGCATTTATGGTTTGCTGCAAAAATTCCAAGGTTTTTACGCAGATTCCCTAGGATTTTGGCAAATTTCGAGTCCCATTTGCATACTCTGACTGATCCCATTCAATCCATTTTCCGTCCTGGACAACGAGTTTTGTCACAGGCACCAATTCAGTCTGCCCGTTTGCATCAAAGGTCGTGGTACCGAGCACGCCCACGAACTTGATGCTTCGGATCGCCTTTGCCAAGGCCTCTTTGTCATCAGGACCGACATCTTTTAGAGCAGAGAGAATAATGGTTGCGGCCTCGTACGCAAAGACTCCATAGGCCCCCATGGGCTCACGATAGTTTTGGGCCTCATAAGCCTTTTTAAACTCGATCCCTTTGGAAAGTTTATCCAGTTCAAAACCAGGTTTTGTAATGACAGTCCCCTCAGCGGCCCTGCCCGCAACTTCAATGAACTTGGGATCTGCTAATCCTGATACGGCACAGAGCAGTTTTCTTAAACCCACCTTGGACATCTGGCTTTTTGCCAGGGCGCCCTCCATAACGACGCCGCCGAAATAAATGGCTGAAGGATTAAGGCCCTTAATCTTTGTGAGAATGGGTCTAAAGTCGATGGTCCCTTGAGGAACGGCGTCAACAGAGATCACCTCGGCGCCAACCTCCTCAGCCACGGCTGTAAAGGCCTTGGTATTCTGCTCTCCATAATCTGTGGTATCAGAAATTATACTGAATTTCCGATATCCCAAATCCTTAATGATCCATTTGGCAAAGGGAATATTCTCTTGAACCAAGGTTGGACAGTTTCGTGTAATTTCAGGGTAATTATATTCAGTCAGTTTTGGACTAATCGCCCCCCAGATCATAAAAGGGACTTTAGAGGAGTGAAATGTATGAATGGTTGCCAGGGCACACCCGCTGTTCCAATGCCCGCTGGCAGCCACCACACTTTTGTCTGATACGGCCTTTAAGGCGGCTGACACCGCCACCGCGGGGTCTGAGGCATCATCGAGAGACAACATCTCAATCTTATAGGGAAAGTCTCCTGACTCATTAGCGAGCCTTATGGCAAGGTCAAAGCTGTTTTTTGCACCATTGCCCTGTGCGGCATTGGGACCTGTCAAGGGCCCGATAAAGGCGATTTTGACTGTCTTGGAAAAGCCTTCACACCCAGAAACAAAGAAAGTGAGTAAGACGGATAGTGCAATTGCACATCGAATAATCTTTACCGAGGTCTTTATCATAATTCTTCACCTTCCAATATTCGGCCACACAATTTTCCTTAATTTCCACTCAATAACATCTTGAAATAAGCTTATCACAGTCAAAATGACAAGGTCAAAGACTGGATAGGAGAGATAATTCAATGTGCGGGTACAACGACTTGTTTTATTCCTATTCGTAGCGCAGGCTTTGAACGGGATCGGTAAGGGAGGCCCGGACCGCGTGCCAGCTTACGGTCGATCCTGCGACCAGGAAAGAAAGCAGGGCGGCCAAGGCGAACATCCAAATACCTATATCGATACGGTATGCGAATTGATCCAGCCAGTTCCGGGCCGCGACCAGAGAGACCAGGCCGGAGAGGAGAGACTCGGTCATAACTGAATTCGTATCGAACATACAGGGATATCAAGATAAAACATGTTATGCCGATAGTTAGACCGGCCTCAATTAGAGATGTCATCGACGGCAGTTCGGCCGTAAGGATCGATTGTATTTTTTTCTAAATTGCGAATCATCCATGGAGTTTTCAATCTCCGAATCTGCCTCCTAGGGATTCTTTGTGTTGCATCGAGGACATTGTATCGTCATTTTTCCCCTTTTATTAATGAAAATAGGATATTGATTTGTGGAGGGAGAGTCAAATTTTAAATAGTAAAGCCCAGCCAGCCTCTTCTTCGCATCCTCAACTGTTGTATAATGCGCTAGGATATGGAAATTGACTTTTGTCTTTTCTTTTGGTAAATATAAAAAAGGACAAGCAAAAGTTCCTCAATTGAGTTTTCTGAGGGAAAAAATGGATATAAAAATCCGGGGACTCAAGGATATTGTCATAATTGACATCGGCGGGGATATCCGACAGTATGAGGTCAAGGGAATCAGTCTTTACCAGCACGTTAAAGATCAGCTTTATGAAGGAAAAAGAAAAATCTTAATCAATTTTGAGAAGGTCACCTTTATCGATAGTTTGGGAGTCGGTGATCTTCTGAGCAGCTACGTTTCCACGAACAATTTAGGGGGAAAGATCAAACTTTTGAAAGTTGCTCCAAGGATCCATCTGATACTTAAAGTCACACTGATGGATCGTTTGTTCGAATTCTTTGAAGACGAAGACGCTGCGATAAAGAGCTTCCGTTAGACTCACTGAAGTCGTATTCACTGATGAAGATTATTCCCGGAAGATTCTTTAACTTCTGATAGAGTTTTTTATCAGCAGTGATCAGATGGCAACTCGGAACTACCACAACTTCTTGATCTCATCGTCATATCCGGTCATTTCCCACCGAGTCATCGAAATGGGGATCATACCGGCTGCTAGAAACTCGTCTATAAAATCACGAAGGACAAATTTATCTCCCAGTTGCATCGCCCGCTCTCTAAAAAGTTTCATGAACTGGGCCTTACCCATAACCACACCCGTATGAAAGCCCGGAAAGCGGAGATTGGATTGCTGTTCGTACCACACCATGGGTTCGTCTTCCTGCGACCAGCCATACGGCATTATCTTAGCACACAATCGCCTCGCCTCATCAAACGTGATCTCGTTGCTGTGCATTTTGAAATCAGGAAGTGAGAGACTCATATGTGAAGCGTTCATGAGGTATTCGATTTCCTTTCCTCTTCGCGGCCGATTGTCGAGAACACCGGCCTGCATCAGCAGCTCTTCAAGACTGACGGCCCATCCCTCAGAACGGATCCAATCCATATTATAGAGGCGTCGCACCCCACGGATCGGTCGTTTATCACGATCTAACCGCTGTCCATCGAATAGGTGGCCGATAAACTCGTGGGTTTCACCGGGCAGCATCTCGCGTTCCCGTGCTTTATGGTCGATGCTGGGACTGGTCGGCAACGATCTGGTAGTATCGTTGGGATCACTGTAATCTGCGGGATCAAGCCAATCGGGGACGGTTAAAATTTCTTTGTCGCGGAGGAACTCAACAACGTATACGAGGGCTTCATCCAAGCGGCGATAATATTCCTCAGCCGTATCCGCCACCACAAGCGGAGGGAGCTTGCGGTTTCTTTGTTCCTCTAATTTAAGAAAGGTTATGATACGGCTGTACTCGTGCTCCACGATGAGCTGACACTCCTCCCAGGTGTAAGGGAAGAGATGCACATTCTTCATATACCAGTTGTAGTTCTCTATTCCGATTCCGGCAGGGGCTGTCATTCTGCTCTTGTTTGCCTCGAGCCATTTCCCATAGTTTCTGACCGCATCCTGGGCTTGTTCACAATAAGGAACAAGGTCCGGATGGTGCTCAGCCAGACGGGACGCGAGCCTTTCGTATCGTGAGGCCTCACGGTCAATATAATGGATGGCAATCTTAGCCAGATCACCGGCCGCTTCGGTAAGATTTCCTTCAGCCTGTTTGTATATCTTTGGGATTGCCTGTAGTGTTTTTCTGAATTCATCGATCTTATCCTCCGGGAGAGGAAGGCCACCACGAATCCGCAGATTGATACGCATGACAGGTCCGGCTCCCCCCTGAGAAGGAAGGTAGAAAACAGGATCACGCGACCAGGGCTTGTAAACACGCTGGTAAAAGTCCATCCCATTCAGCTCCCCGCAAACCAAATGATAATCGACCTGTTGGGAGATGGGCCAATCCTCTATAGTTATAGCGGCAAGACGGCTCTGGAATTCCTTCAAGCCACGCTTTTGTTCTTCTATGGCGGCTGCCGTGTAATCAGGGACACCATCGGTCATCTTCGGCCTCTGGAACTCACGAAATTCGTTAAACAGGCTGACAAGGTCGTCATAATTTCTGCTTGCGACCAAATCAGCCTTGTTGTTTTCTGTAGAGGAATAACACAATGTCAAACACAAAAAAAAGCTAAAAACGACAGTTAAACGATTGGGTTTGTACATAGTTCAAACCTCCTATTTCGTAATCACTATAAAATACTCGATTCTAGAATTATTACAAGATGTGCGATTAGAAACACCTAATTTTATGTTGAATAAATGCAACCTCATCTCTTCTCTTCATATCGGGCCAGTAATAGCATATAATGTTTATAAAAGGACCGATCCCCTTGAAACAGAAGATCTGGGTAAATAAGTCGAATTCATTTAAAGAAGCTCAGGAGTTTGATGACTCTTACTATTTATCCCTGACTCCGATCGAAAGATTAGAAACAGTTCAATTCCTCCGCGAAGAATACTGGAAGCTGAAAAAGGATATCAAACATGAAAGTGGAAAAAGACTACGAAGAGTTCTTAAGCTTATTAAACAAACATAACGTCAAATACTGCATCATCGGCGCTTTCGCTGTCGCATTTTATGCCAAGCCCAGATACACAAAAGACATCGACATCCTTGTCGAATCCAGCAAAGAAAATGCACAAAGGATTCTAAAAGTCCTGGAAGAGTTCGGATTTGGGGAGCTCGTCATATCCATTGAAGACCTGACACGCGATGGCAACATCTTGCAGTTAGGATATGAGCCTTTGAGGATCGACCTCTTGAATAGGTTGGAAGGATTTCAGTTCCAAGATATCTGGCAGAATAGAGTAACGGGCGAGTATGGTACTGAAAGTGTCTATTTCATAGGTCTGGATGACTTGATCAAGAATAAAAAAATGTCAGGTCGTCCTTCTGATAAAATCGACATCGCACTTTTAGAAAAAAACAGAAAAGAAAAAAAATAGAACCGTCCCCATTATTGCTTCTGCATCAGAAAACGGGAAGATTCCGAATGTCTACTCCCCTTACCGTGATATTATCTGTTGTGATTTGACGAATTCTCATCGCATCTGCCCAGATTTTTTTGATTTCCAGAGGCGCATCCGTCTCTCCTTCACGAAGCACATAGCCGTATTGCACCACAAGTTCAAAGAAGTTGCCATATCTCCAGCGGGAACCGACATGCCGCAGGTCATACTCCGCCTCAGCACCCTGGTCTACGATAAACAGATCGCCTCCCTTGAGCACATAGTCGTCACGGGTTCTCGACCTTCCGGGAGCCATGAGAGTAATTTCCCCCTCGAGTTCACTCGCTTTGGTGACGCCCGGCACGATTTTGACAAAAGATCTCTCCTGAGATTCTGCGATCCACTTGCGTATTCTCTTCAACATGACAATCTCACTCGGCACCGGCCTGGATATATAGTTGATTTCCAGATATTCAGAGGATACCAGGCTGCTTGCATATTTCTCACCCATAGCCTTGACCAACAGCCTGTAGTCTGTATGCGAAATGCCGTCATTTGCGTCTGCGCAAACGGTCGGACCCAACTCGTCCAGGTAATTGACAGCGATGCGTTTGGGATTCCGTTCCGCCACAAATTCCCCGATGCCTCCAAAACGGTGATCGTATTCGGTGTCCGCTCTCGGTATTTCTCTCCGACGAACGGTCTCGCCGATGATGTCGTAGGCCCCACATTCTTCAATCGGATCCGAATCCCTGTCTCTCCATCGACGTCCGAGAACTGCCCGTTCGATTCGGTCACCATCCCGATCCGTAAAAATGAAAACACCGGAGGTGTCGCCCAGTTCATCATAGAACCCATAAGCGACGTCATCGAAGGAGTAAGCTCCCCCTTCTCTCATCACATGAATCCACATGTCGATTTCTTGCTCCCTCATGACTTGAGGCAGGATGAGATCGAACTTATCCCGGCGGATTTGATTCGTCAGATCCTCGATGCTGAGCTTTTCCAACTCCTGCTCATTGGGTATTGTCAATGTTGATTGGGCTGCTACAGTAATGCTCAGGCCCCATAACCAAGACAAAGAAAGAATTGCACAAAAAACTGGGCGATTAGACATCAGAGAGTCTCATTCAAAAAGTAATTATTCACTACCTGATTTTCTCTCAGAAGCGATGTGAATGGCAACCCCTACTTATAGCTAAACTCGTGTCCGTAATCGAGCAGCACCTTCTATGAAGTCAATAATTTTTGCTTAAAGGGAAAACTTTGGATTTTGTGCAAAACAAAAATTTCCAGTTTTGCAAAAATCGATTACCAGGAGAACAACCTTTCCCACAAAAAACCGTCTATATAATATATGACTTTTATGTACAGAATGAGAGCGTTATGCACCGATCTATTTAGGTGTGTCCTGGAAAATCATCACAGGGGATTTAACGACTTCAGAATAACGAGTTTTTGCCGGAGGAAATCATGATCAAAAACTATCTTAAGGTTGCTGTTCGAAATCTGCTCAAACATAAGGGTTATGCCTTTATCAATATTCTGGGCTTGGCCGTCGGGATAGCGGCCAGTGTCCTTATATTTTTATATATCACAAACGAGATAAGCTATGACAAGTTTCACGAAAAGGCCGACAGGACCTACCGGATTAAGGCCGACTGGTCAAACAAGGGAGATTCCCGGATCCACCAGCTGGGGACACCTTTCATCCTGGCCCAAACCATCCGGGAGAAATACCCACAGGTTGAGGCCATCACCCAGCTCTCAGGGCCTCTGGGTGATGTGATCATCAGATACAGGGATACCGCCTTTAAAGAAACCGATGTTTTCTGTGCAGAACCCTCCTTTTTTGATGTCTTCAGCTTCCCTCTCCTAAAGGGCAATCCTGAAACTTCCCTCAGGGATCCCAATATGATGATCATGACCCAATCTCTCGCCAAAAAATATTTCGGCGATGAGGATCCCGTGGGCAAAACCATTGAGATGATGGCCACAGGTGAAAAGGAATTTTTCAAGGTCACGGGAGTGATGGAAGATATTCCGCAGAACTCGCATTTCGGATTCGATGCGCTCATTTCTATGAAAACCGTCTTCCCGGAGCCCAATTTGGGTTGGACATGGAACAACTATGTCACCTATGTCACTCTTCAGAAAGGCGTGACGCAGAGCCTTATGGAAGAGAAACTTGTTGAGATAGACAAAGTCCACTGCGAGGGAGGACAGGAGCACATCCCCTGGATCTGGACCCTGGATCCTATAACCTGGATCCATCTTCACTCGGATTTGGTGACGGGTAACCAGCCTAATGGAAGCATGGCCTATATCAGATTGTTCACAGTAGTGGCGATCTTAATCCTTCTGATCGCCGGCATCAATTTCGTCAACCTGGCTACAGCCCGGTCTGCCCGCCGAGCTAAAGAAGTGGGGCTGCGCAAGGTCGTCGGCTCACAGCGAAGGCAGCTCATCCAGCAGTTTTTGGGTGAATCCGTTCTGATGAGCCTGATAGCCCTGGCTTTCGCTGTAATTCTCATCCAGGTCACCCTGCCCTTCTACCGGAATCTGACGGGGAAGACTCTGGCTCTATCCTACTTCGGGAATCCATTTGTCATCCCGGGGCTGCTGGTTCTAGCACTAGGTGTTGGTTTTCTCGCCGGTCTCTATCCGGCTTTTTTTCTCTCTTCATTCAAACTGACCCATGTTTTAAAGGGATCTCCTTTGGCTGGGAGGGGGCGTGGTACCCTCTTCCTGCGCAATGGGCTGGTCGTTTTCCAGTTCGCAATGTCCGTTCTGCTCATCATCGGATCCTTAGTGATTTTTCGGCAGCTTGAGTACATCAAGAATCAGAGGCTTGGTTTCGACAAGGAGCATGTAGTTGTCATCCACAACGCCGATACTCTGGGCGGCCAGCTGGAGCCCTATATGGAGCGGCTGAAACAGCAGTCTGACGTTCTCGGTGTGACAGCGGTCGGGTCGGTTCCCGGCCGGGGCACTCCCAATTGGGGTATCGGTGTGGAGGGTGTCGAGCGTGAGAGGCCCTTAAACATGAATTTCATGACCTGTGACCAGGATTTTGCTGATGTCCTGAGTATTCAAATGCTGGAAGGTCGATTTATGTCTAGGGATTTCCCCACCGATGTGGACGCAGCTGTGATTAACAAAAAAGCAGCAGAGTATTTCGGGATCGAGAATCCAGTCGGGAAAAAACTCCGGATCTGGTGGACGGAGAAAGATCTGACCATCATCGGCATCATCGACAATTTTCACTTCGAGTCCTTGCACCGTAATGTCAGGAGTATGGGTTACCTGCTCCCAGAAGCCATCGATTCCACACGGAAGCCATTTCTGCTTGTCAAAATAAGCTCCCGGGTGACCTCTGACGTTCTTTCCGATCTCCAAAAGACCTGGCAGTCCATGTCTGGTGGGCTTCCCTTCGAGTTCACCTTCCTGGATGAAAAGGTCAACAGCCTCTATGAGAACGACAACCGGGCTGGTAGTATTGTCACACTCTTCTCCTGTCTGGCCATTTTCGTTTCCTGCCTCGGACTCTTCGGACTTGCCGCCTTTGTGGCGGAACAGCGGACCAAGGAGATCGGTGTCCGGAAAGTGTTGGGCGCTCCGCTCTCGAATATCATGTGGTTGCTGTCGGGACAGTTCGTCAAGTGGGTGATCGTTGCCAATCTGATCGCCTGGCCGGTAGGTTATTTTATCATGAACCGTTGGCTGGAGGGATTCGCCTTCCGGGCGTCGCTCTCCGTCTGGATCTTTCTGACCAGCGGACTGGCCGCTCTAGCCATCGCCGCCTTAACCGTCAGTTCGCAGGTAATCAGAGCAGCCCTCGCCAATCCCGCCGACAGTCTAAAATACGAATAGTCAGTATTTGTGCTCAGTTAATTTCGCTCAGACCGAAGCAAGTGCTTCAATATAAAAAAGTTAAGCCATTTTTTTGCCGGTCTTTAGCTTCAGCCAAATCATCTTTGGTTGCTGCCAATTCTTTCTTAACGAGACCTTTTGCCCTGGGGAATGGAATTATTTTTCTATTCTTTAGAAATTCTTTAAAAGCCTCGTTCATCGATCGGTTTTTCCCAAAGAGTTATTCCAAGATTGACTTCGTTAACAAATTCAGGATCTTCCTTCTCTAATTTGATCCATTCGACCAGGCTCTTAATAAGAGGACGAATATCGAGGTTTGTTTTTCTCTTAAAGCTATCAATATTGCTTTGAATTTTTTCTTTTTCCTCGGAGACTATAAACAAATCGAGATCACTTTCGGATATAAAAGTGCCGGATCTTTTGTTCTGAAGATTTTAGGAATATATCAATAAGCATTCCTGTCTCTTTTGTTCAAATATATGAACGTACGTTCATTATATTGAACAATATTGGCGTCAACACCTTCCATGCGGCATAGCTCAAATCCCAAATCCTGGTCGATAGCCTCAACATCTTCTCTGTCGTGGGCATTCCTGTCTCAATGCTGTTCAACTCTGAAAGAAGGTCTTCGACATTCTGATACCGTTTCGCTTTATCCTTCTCCATACACTGTAAAATCACTCGACTGAGATCATCCGGAATTTGGGGATTGAGTTCTTTCGGGTCTTCGGGGATTTCACCCTTGTGTTTCATTGCGATACTTAAGGCTGTATCTCCCTCAAAAGGCGCACGGCCAGTGAGCATCTCATACATGATAACGCCGAGTGAGTAGATATCCGACCTATTGTCTACCTCCTTGGCTTCTGCTTGCTCGGGCGACATGTACTCCGGTGTGCCGATCATCACGCCGGCACCTGTAATTCCCTTTTCAGATACTGACCGGGCAATTCCAAAATCCATAATCCGTGCATTGCCTTCTTTATCGATCATGATGTTCTGCGGCTTTAGATCCCTGTGCACAACTCCCAACCGGTGAGCTTCGGTCAGTCCATCACAAACCTGTTTCGCTATGAAAATAGATTTTCCTACCGTTAACTGTCCCGCTTGCCTGATTAAGCCTTTTAGGTCTTGTCCTTCTATGTATTCCATCGTAATGTAATAACTTCCTTCCTCTTTGTTTAGGTCATACATTCGACAGACATTCCTGTGGCCGATCTTACGAGCAAATTTCAATTCATTCTGGAAACGCTCGATTGTCTTGTTATCTGCGGAAATTTCAGGCTTAAGGAACTTTAAGGCGACTTTTTCTTTGATCTCAATGTCATGAGCCTTGTAAACCTTACCCATCCCCCTTTAATGGGATGGAAAAAGAATATCAATTCATAGATAGAGAGTCAATTGAAAGTAAGTAAGTAAGTAAGTAAGTAAGTAAGTAAGCATAGACCTATCCTTATGCAACAATAGTGTCACAAAAACTTGTTAAAATCGCTGAAATTTTGGCATCAATTGTGAAAGCTTAAAACAAAGAAAAAGTAGGATTACCTGGGGAAAACTTGTGCAGGAGGAGAGAGTCGAACCTGCAATCTAGTGGATAAGAGCCACACGTTTTGACTTTTCAGAATCGAGAGATTAGAGTATTAATGATAGAAAAAACTTTGGAGGTAAAAAATGCCCGTTATCCATGTAAATGTCTGGGAAGGATTCGGACAGGAAAAAGCAAAAATCACAATCCAAAATATAACTAAGGTTTTTGTAGATTTAGGAATTCCCACGCAGGCTGTAGAAGTGATTGTTCATGAAATCCAGAAATCACACTGGGGAATAGGCGGGGAACCAGCCTCGGAGAAATTTAAAGACATCCTTCCGTAAAAACTACACCGACCTGTCTCTGTATCTTACTTTTTCTCTTCGGGCGGTTCTGGGGGCTGTGGAGGAGTAATTGTAAAGCCGAGTTGCATCAACACATGAGCACATGTCTTCGATTCATGCAACAAGCGGGATTTCTGCTCAATCAAACTCTGTCGCAATATCAGATTGACTATTGCTCAACAGGATAATATTTTATAAATTAGCTTTATAGGTATTAAATTATGGAATGTCCCACCTGCCACAATGTTAATCCTGAAGAGAGTAGCATTTGTCTGAAGTGTGGGAGCAGGTTGATGACTGCTGATGAAACAGTTGTTCTCAAATCACATTTATCGTCCATCTCAAAGAGAAAATTTGTTCCGGGTGATTTAGTTGCAAATAGATATCAAATCATCGAAAAAATCGGTGGTGGTGGGATGGGAGTTGTTTATAAAGTTAAAGACATTAAACTCAAACGTATTATCGCGCTTAAGTTTTTGCCTCCGGAGCTCACCCATGACCCGGAATACAAACTACGTTTCACACAAGAGGCGCACGCTGCGAGTATATTAAACCACCATAATATTTGTACAATCCATGAGATTGATATTACGGAAGATGGATATTTATATATTGCAATGGCTTATTACGATGGAGAAACGCTGAAAGAAAAAATAAAGCGGGAACCGTTATCCTTGGAAGAAGCTTTTAAGATAACAATTCAAGTTGTAGAGGGCCTCTCTGTGGCACACAAGAATAACATTGTGCATCGAGATATTAAATCAGCAAATGTGATGATTACCAAGGACGGAATAATCAAGATTCTTGATTTCGGCTTAGCTAAGTTGAGTGGGCAAACGAGGATAACAAGAACTTCAATTCTGTTAGGAACCGTGGCTTACATGTCTCCAGAACAGGCACAAGGAGAGGTCGTTGATTTCCAATCAGACGTTTGGTCCACAGGTGTATTACTTTATGAGATGCTTTCTGGACAATTGCCTTTCCCAGGGGAAAAGGAATCTGCTGTTATATATTCCATAGTGAATAGATCTCCGTCACCTCTAAGGGAACTAAGAGATGATATTCCTTGGGAACTAGAAAAGATCGTTTTAAAATGTTTGAAGAAAGATAAGGCAAAAAGGTACAAGAGGATCGAGCAGCTTTTAAGGGATCTGAAGGCGTATGAGAATAAGCTGGGAGGGAAGAGCACTGTTGATCTCGGCAAAGTAACTGAGATTAGAAGGGAAACCGAGCGCCGGCATGTGACTGTTATGTTTGTCAAACTTTCCGGATATATCGAGATGTTGCAGACAATGTCTGAGGAAGAAGTTGCCTCTATTATGCTGCGCTTTAATAAAATATTCGGGACTATTGAGAAGACTTATGATGTTCGAATTGAAAAAATTACAGAAAGAAGCTTTAAAGTGTTTTTTGGTCTTCCTGTTGTAATTGAGAAAGCCCCATATAAGGCCCTTAATTCGGCCTTTGCTTTAAGAAATCAGTTGTATGAACTTAACAAACAGGAAAATCTCCAGGTCCCCCTTGATATTCATATTGGAATAAACACAGGAACTGTAATTTTCGGGGAAAAAGAAGAAAAAACAGCAGGTGATTATGAAATAACTGGTGGAACTTTGGATCTAGCATCCAAACTCATGGAGATATCTCCTAAAGGGAAGATTTATGTTGGTCCCACAACTTACAGGTACACAAAACAGAGTTATGACTTTGAGCATGTCAAGTCAATAACTATAAAAGGGGAAAAAGAATCTAGCCCTGTATTTGAAGCTTTATCTCAAAGAAGAAAGATTCCTTTGAAAAGAAAAGGCCTGGACCGAATGATCTATTCCGAAATGGTAGGAAGAGATAAAGAATTGGATAAGCTAGAATATCATCTCTTAAAGGTTATAAACGGTGAAGGATCAATCGTAAATATAGTCGGAGAAGCTGGCATCGGAAAATCGAGATTACTTGATGAATTCAAGAAAAAAGAAGCAATAAAGAAAGTGACACTTCTTGAAGGCAGAGCGCTTTCTATTGGCAAGAATTTGAGTTTCCATCCTATCATCGAACTTTTTAAAAGATGGGCTGGAATTAGAGAGGAAGATGGCTCTACTTCTGCTTATGATAAACTCAATATAGCCATAAATGATGTTTGTCCTAATGGGGCTAACGAAACTCTTCCGTTTATTGCAACGCTGATGGGGATGAAATTATCAGGTTTGGCCGCAGATAGGATTCGGGGAATCGAGGGAGAGGGACTTGAGAAACTCATTTTAAAAAATACCAAAGAACTATTCATTAAGATAGCAGAAAAAACTCCTTTGGTCTTTATTATCGAAGACCTTCATTGGGCGGATTTGACATCTATTGATCTTCTTGAATCACTGTTTCGTTTAGCAGAACGAAACCCTATTCTTTATATCAATTTATTTCGTCCACATTTTGAAGAAACCAGTGAAAGAGTTTTAGATACCGTTAGAGAAAGACATGAAAATGTGTATTCTGAGATTAAGCTGGAATCCTTAGCTGAGAATCAGGCATTTACATTGATTAATAATCTTTTAAAAACCAAGACTTTTCCGGCAGCAATCAGAAATCTCATCAATGAAAAATCAGAAGGCAATCCGTTTTTTATTGAGGAAGTACTGCGCTCTTTTATTGATGAGGGTATCGTTGAGTACAGTGAAGAAGGATTTCAATTCACCAAGAATATTTATTCTGCATATGTTCCCGAAACAATTAATGAAGTACTAATGGCCAGAATTGATAAACTCGATGAAAAAACAAAATCTTTATTGAAAGTTGCTTCTGTGATTGGCAGACATTTTTTTTACAAAATTATTGTTAAAGTGGTACAACCAGTCGAGGGTATCGATGAAATTCTTGAATTTCTAAAAGAGGTTCAGCTCATTAGAGAACGACGCATAATGGATGAGCTAGAATATATTTTCAAACATGCTTTGGTACAGGAAGTGACTTATGACTCCATATTGTTGGACCAGAGGAAAAAACTGCATTTGAAAGTCGCCAATTCAATTGAATCTGTATTCTCAAAAAAGTTGCCTGAGTTTTATGGAAAACTTGCGTTTCATTACAGTCTAGGGGGTGATATAGAAAAGGCTGAACATTTCTTAATCATGGCCGGTGAAGAAGCATTGAAAGCCGCAGCTTCTAGTGAAGCTTTAAGTTATTATCAGGAAGCTTTGAATTTATATATTCAAAAGCATAAAGACTCCGCTGATTCTGACAAACTTGCCAAACTGGAAAACAACATTGCCACGGCACTATTTAATAAAGGGAGAATGAATGAAGCGGTTGACCACTTCGATAGTGTGTTGAAGTACTGGGGAGAAAAAACCCCTGTAAATAGACTATCAGAAATTATGAACTTGCTAATGAATATGTTAAATATGATTAAAAACCTTTATTTCCCGGAGATGAAGAGGAAAAGAGATCCGACAAAAAGAGATAATGAACGGATCCTTTTGGGTGAAAAGAAAGGTTTGGCATTAACTTCAGTTGATCACTACAAGATGTTTATGGACTCTGTTGGATTATTAAAAATTCTTAATAGATTAGACTTGACTAAAGTTGAAAAAGGTGTGTCCATCTATTCTGGAATGAGCGCTCTTTTTTCATATACGGGAATATCATTTAAAATTAGCAGTAAGATTCTTAGTTATGCAAAAAAATATTTAAACCCTAAAGATTCAAAATCTCTTTTCAATTACAGATTCTATAAGTTGACACATGATTTTCCCTCTGGGAACTGGGAAAAGGACCTGGATTATGATGAGAGCTTTGTTAATCTCAATATAAAAAAAGGTGAAGTCTTTGTTGCTGCTGGATTCTCATTGTGGAGTGGCTTACTGATTCTAGAGCAGGGGAACTTCTTAACTGCCCAGAGATGTATTAATAAATTAGATGAGATAGGCGAAGTATACGAGAACGACTATGCAAGAGCCAGGAAGTTCATCGTTAACACTAAGATGTTGTTTAAACAAAGAAAGATCCATGAAGCCATTAAAGAAGCCGACAACGGAATCACATTCTTAAAAAAGTCAGGTCAAGCCTTAGTGACTTTTACCATCTTAGGTATAAAAGCGAATATACAACTTTTATTTGAAGATTTTAAGGGTGCGGATATTTCGTTATCTCAATGTAGAGATCTCTCTTCGCAAGAGAGACGGATATCTCCTTTTTTTATGAGTGGCTTTCTTATGGGTCAATTTAAACGAGATGTTTACCTGCTAGAGAAAGCCATGCAATCCAATGACTTCTCAGAAATCAAACAACTCCGCAAAAAATCCCTTATTAGCGGGAAGGCCGCAATAAAGAATTCTATAAAATATGCATCCGATAAAACAGAGGTATTTAGGCTTATGGGATTATATTATTGGCACTTAAATAAAAAGGATAAAGCCTTGAAGTGGTGGCAAAAGAGTGTTCATATCGGTGCTGAGCTTAATGCCCGGCCTGAACTTGCCCGCACTTATTTTGAAATTGGAAACAGACTTAATACAGAGCTGGATGCACCAAAGCAGCTAAATGGTGTTACAGCTAAGGAATACATCGAAAAAGCACATCATCTATTCCAAGCAATGGAGTTAGATTGGGATCTTAGAGACGTGGGAAAAATTTCAAATGTGTGATTTTTATTCTTTTTCTCCCTAATAAATGTCAGATTCCAAGGTTAGCTTGAGTGTATGGTTACTTAATATATAGCTAACGAATGCTTTTGTACCCTCCGACAACTCCTCTTTTTGACAGCACGATATGCCAAACAGGGAATAACGCTGATCGAGCAGCACCTGCACACATTAGAAGATAGTATTTCCACATTCGGAAGAATTTATGATCATAATTTTGTTTTATTTTATCCCAATTTTTAATGAAGTTTTCATGCCAAGCCATTAACGTTCTATCATAGTGGGTTCCAAAACATTGCCAATCTTCTATTATAAATAACTCTTCAATTGCCTTGGAGAGCTGTATAGGAGAGGGACCAGTTGCGTTTGGGAAAATGTATTTATTCATCCATGGATCATTTGTGACTTGTGAAGTATTATATCCGATAGTGTGCAGAAGAAAGAGACCATCGTCCTTAAGACACCTGTGAACAACTTTCATATAAGACCTATGGTTTTTGTATCCGACATGCTCAACCATGCCTATAGATACAATGTGATCGAATTGTTCATTCAAATCTCTATAGTCCTGTAGTCGGATATCAACAGATAAGCGTTTACTTCGTTCTCTTGCTAGTTCAACTTGTTCCTTGGATATCGTGATACCAACAACATGCGCATTATAATTTTCTGCTGCATGCCGTGCGAAACTTCCCCATCCACATCCAATATCGAGTATTTTTTCACCGTGTTTTAAGTTAAGTTTTTTACAGATAAGATCAAGCTTTGCTTCCTGAGCTTGGTCAAGATTTTGTGCATTTTCCCAATATCCACAGGAATAGGTCATACTTTTATCGAGCATATTCTCGAAGAGCTCGTTGCTCAAATCATAATGTTTTGCTGTAACTTTACGCACCCTTGATTTGGTTTGCACATTCAATATTTTAGCCCTGAGTATTGGCCATATGACATCGATCTTTTTCCACCCTTTAACCTGTTGATCTAACTCCGCCCTCACAATTTTAAAAATGAATTGATCAACTGCGTCACAATCCCACCAGCCGTCCATATAGGCTTCGCCAAGAGCTAGTGACCCACCAGCTAGAACTCTCCTGTAAAACTCAGGATTGTGTATCTTTATATCCCAATGTCTCTTCCCGTTGATTTGAACATCTGCAAGCGTAAGAATTTTTTTTAGTGTTTTTTCCATGGTTCTTTCCCCTATGTCGTCAAATGATTCGGACACACCCTTAAGCGACGATTTTGCTTCTTCATATTACTCCTAACTAAGACTTCCCATCAAGTTATTCATCAAAAACAAGCGATATATTTCCCTCCTCTGACTCATAGTCTCTGTTTTCGTCCTTTGCCTTTGTTCCAGGATCTCTTTGTCTCTTCCAAAGAAGCGGTCACCGGGAGTGACATTGTCGATGGCTTCATGGTAACGCTGGTTGTTGTAATGGTCGACCCATTCTGAGATACGTGCTTCAAGCTCAGCCGGTGAATAATAATCATCCAGACGACAGGATTTTTCAGGATATTCCCTGGCCACTTCCACTATTCTCTGTTTCTCCCACTCCGGGATGGCATTCCAGAACTGGCAGAGACTCCGATGCTTGGGAGCCAGACCTTTATAGCCATCCTCCTAATATCGCTTATACCATTCATAAAATGTGCTGCGGCTGACATCGATCTGCTGGAGAGTCTTTCTCACACTGAGGTTCGAGTTTTCGACCATTTGTAGTAGATACCAGGATGGATTCCTTCCCTGCGGCAAAGATCCGCAATACTCTCCTCGCCCCTTAGTCCTTCCAAAACGATACGGATCTTCTCTTCCGCTGAATACTTGCGGCGGGTCTTTCGCTTGATCTCCCCTACAATGGAATCAGGCGATGGCTTTCTCTTGGTACTCATGCATTTCTCCTTGCGTGATTTTATTATACGTAAACCATCGCTTAAGAAATATCATGAGTGGTCCGAATTTCGCTGAAACGAAACAATATAGTGAAATGGATCTCCCATTTCAGAAATATTACACAAAAAATGTTGAAAAGCGTTCAAAATAAGGTAATGGTGCTGAAAGATAAAAACAGAGTAAGAAGCTGGAAATATGGGGAAACTCCTGGTACGCCAATCTTGATTCTTATAGAATTTATTTATCCACTCATCCCATAAGCACTCAGGCTGAGCAGATTAATAGCATCCTACCCTAAAGAACTCTTGTAGCAAGGGATAGTCATTTCTCCAAAATTTCTTCTTCTCCAAATTTGAAGGAATTTATATTTCATGATAAGATTCTTTTAAATTCTCGAAAGGGGTTAAGAGCTCTATGAATTTTACATGTAACTAGCGCATTTAAAAAATTAACAATTTCATATATTCATTATTAAAATATTTTTATCCTATCCTAGTAAGATATGGGGAAAAGATGAAGAACAAAATTATGATAATTGTATTATTAACATTGTCTTCAGCTTTATTGTGGTCTCAGCCATATGAGATAACTGAGATCGATATATTCGATCTAAAAAAATCGTATAACGCAAAAGATATTCTTGTCCTTGGAATAAGCATAGAGGAGACCATATCAGAAGCCTTACAGAAATTGGGAAAGAATATATCAGATCTTTATTTCACTGGTGAGAACTTGTGTTTTTTAGATATTGCACCAGGAGCTAGAATACGATCAACGGACATGAAAACAATCGAAGCAATACTTATTTTTCCTGAATTTCAAAAGTATTTAAAAGGGAAAACTGCAGCTTTTTTCAACTTGACTGCACTTGATGAAACAATTGACTTTTTAACCACTCAGCTAGGACAACCCGACTATAGAAAACCCCTTCGATGGAAGGACTTAAATGATGAAAATGATTATTTCTTTTATTTAAATGGTTTTATATTTTTTAGATCATACTCGACAGTTCTATCTAAACCAGAACTGTCCTTGAATTTTGAAATAATTACAAAGGAAGGATTGCTTGCAACTATAGAGAGAAAATATTGATTTTTAAGGTTTATCTCTCTCCTTCACTATAAGCACTCAGGCTGAGCAAATCAAAAGTGTCCTTTCCTAAAATACTCCACCGATCAAAGAGCGAGTCATTATGTGGATTGCACTATAACACAGATATTGATAGAATATAATGCAACTGCATTCATGGGGTTATAATGCGTTATGTCTAAACTCTTATATTTCAATACAGCTGTCATTTCTTCAATATGTAGAATTCAATTGTGTAATTGCTAGACATTAAGATAATTTAAACATATAAGGAGTAAAGGATGGCACGGAAATGTTTTTTTAGCTTTCACTACAAACCAGACAATTGGCGAGCATCACAAGTAAGAAATATGGGAGCAGTCGAGGGAAATTCGCCCGTTTCAGACAATGATTGGGAAAAAATAACAGATGAAGGAGATAAAGCAATTCAGAAGTGGATTGATGGTCAATTAATGGGCAAATCTTGTTCAATTGTTCTGATTGGGTCGAAGACTGCCGGCAGAAAATGGATTAAATATGAAATTGAAAAATCATGGAATGATAAAAAGGGTGTTGTAGGGATTTACGTACATAATCTCAAAGATAATTATGGTGATAATGCGACTAAAGGGAGAAATCCTTTTGATGATTTTACTATGACTAGAGACGATACGAAACTTTCCAGAATAGTCAAAGCATATGATCCGCCATATTCCGTTAGCACGAATGTTTATAACCATATCAAAGAAAATATACAAGATTGGGTTGAAGAGGCAATCTCGATTAGGAATAACTACTGAGGGGATTTTACAGATGACAGACAATGAAAAATATAGAGAGAATTCGCAGGCCGTACAGGCGCATTTGGGAATTACGCAGTCTGTAATTCAGCGGATGGCCTCAAACAGCGCATCCTGCAAAGCATGGTGCATAACTCTGGTATCCGCTATATTGGTTATTGTTGCAGACAAAGGGAAACCACAATATGCACTTATTGCCATAATTCCAACTTTTCTTTTTCTGGTCTTAGATTCTTATTACCTTGCCCTCGAGAGAATGTTCCGGCAATCATACAATTCCTTTATCGAGAAGTTGCATAGTAGAAAAATTGTTGCCTCCGATCTTTATGCTGTTTCACCGAGTGGAAGTCTAGTGAATACCTTTTTCGCTTCCCTTCGTTCTTTTTCAATCTGGCCATTCTATTTGACATTGTTAGGAATGATCTGGATTGCTAAGGCATTTGTAATATGAAATGCCTAGTATCGCGATGTGAGTGAGGTTAGCTTAGACAAAGATTACTTGAGGCGAATAAACGTTATCACCTCCAAAGCCCTGCATCCCTTGAATTAGAATATACACATGACTCTGGATCATGGAATCGGGATTCGAATCCCTGCCTCCCAGCCAGTTATATCTAGGCATTCATTCCTGTAAACAGACATATCCGATTCATTCTTCCGTATGAGGATGAAGCTGATTTCTCAAAGTTTCTGTGGCACGATTAGCAGGAATCCGTATTTACATCCCTCTTGCCACCAAACGTGTATTGGTTTAGAATCAGTTCATAATTCCATGAGGGGTATCAATGTACTGGGTGTACGAAAATTGGCGTGATAAGGAATAGGAGCAATATGAAATCTATTAAAAGATAATTTATTTAGGATAAATCGGATTTTGGAGGACGAACATGACATCCATCTTCGAGATTGTTGCCAGTGCCTTAGTAGTATTTTTATTGGGATTGATTGCATATAGAATCCAAAAAAAATACGAAGAGATAAGAGATTTTTATTTAAGAGACGGATTAGAATATCTTCATCAAGAAATTTCTTTTTATTTTTCAACTTTTCAAAATAATTATGAAGTACTAATGGGGCTATTAAAAAATATAAGAGATTACGATCCTTCTGTTCCGTTTAAAGTTAGTTTCGATGATATAAAAATTGAATTAACGGATTATTATCCTGAAGGGTTTGCTTTTCGTGCGATTCATAATGTCGAATATTTATTAGGTACTGACATCATAACCAGAAAAACTTACAATTTATTTAGCTATCTAAGTGCAGCCAGAATGTCTTTTAATGAGATTTACATCAGAATAAAAATGATAATAAACAATTCTGAAAAGTTTCTTGTAGAGGAAAAATCCAGAAAAGAACATTATGAAG
>CAZIMJ010000132.1:0-11094 GCA_964540205.1 uncultured Eubacteriales bacterium
GCATCGTGTGGGTTATTTTTAACGAGCATAAATGGGTCAGTCTTAATTAGCGCCAAGGCCGTTTTGGCCATAGGGTATTCATCTTTTCTTAGAATATCACAAGAATTATATACAATGATCTTATCCTCAGTAGCATTTGAGTTTTCTTCATCAGGAGCTATGTAGTTAAAACTGATATCTTCTTTTCCCACTTGAAATGCCTTTAGGTCAGGGTCGGATACAAGAGCTGTTCCTCCAACTATTTAGATCAAGACCTCCTGTAACTCCTTTGAGTACTGCAGTTCTTTTACAACCATCACACCCGTTGTTGGAAGTCGTAAATGCTGTGTTAGGTATTCTGAACAACATAAAAAAAAGCAGAATCACCAAAAACAGCTTATTTTTATTCATAATAAATCCCCTTGATACCGACTATTCTTTTACCAACTCCACCCTGCGATTTAAGGCTCGTCCTTCATCTGTGTCATTGGAGCGAACAGGGGCCAAAGGACCCACTCCATAGGGGTGAAGCCGATTTTGTGCTACTCCATACTCGCTTACCAGAGCTTTTACAACCGCTTCGGCCCTTTCGCTGGAAAGTTTCATGTTGTAAACGATTTCCCCAACACTATCCGTATGCCCAACTACATACAGATTCAATTTCGGGTTTTGTTCCAGAAGTTTTGCGATCTCTTTAAGGGTTGGCTCGGATTCCGGTTTAACATTGGCCTTATTAAAGTCAAAATGGATACCATAAACAGATACATGCCCGGTTGAGCTGATATCGCTTGCCAGGCTTTTGGCATCGGCAACAACTTCTTGCACCAGGGCATCTTTTTCTACAATCTTCAGTTCATATTCTCCTCCGGTCCTGGCATCTAAATAAATCCATGCTATTTTTCCACTCCTTTCCACTTTGAGCCATGCTTCTTTTCCATCTTCATAAACAGTTGAACCTCCAATCTTTTTTATGGCGTTTTCGTAGTTCCTTAAAACTTGAAATTTACCCGGAGAAGTCTTTTCTTCCTTGATCTGATAAAAAATGTCAAATATGTGTCCCTCTACTTGAATATCTTCCCCTTTTGAATTCTTGAAATTAGCCTCCTCAAACTCTTTGTATTCATAGTCTGAGATGTAAAAATTAGGCATTCTCGTAAGGAGTGGGTGATCTTTACTGCCGGGCAAATCCTCCTGGGCAATGGAAAAGACAGGTGTGATTAAAAATAAAAACAGGCAAATACTTAAAATGAGAAATACGTTTTTTTCCATTTTATTGTTTCTCCCTGGGATAATCCGGAGCGCTGCGAAAAACTGCCGTCAATCATGACTCTCTGAACGATCCCGTAATACCATTATTGGTAAACCATTGTACGCATTTTAAGCAAATATGTGACTGTATTTTATCACTTCGTTTCTCATAGAGATAGCAATTTCATTTGAGCTTTGGTTGGAAGCGGCAGATATAACCATGGTTGTTGAAAACGGAAAATTGGAGTTATCTTAAACGGGAACGAGAAGTTGTGTTTTCGCCAAAATCTGAGGTGTTTCCCGATCACATAAGAGAGACCACACGAAAGAGAGTCTTAACCGTGATAAAAAGACTTATGAAAAAAGAAACAAGCCGGAGTGTCCGGAAATTTCTTGACGGGATATTAAATAAAAAATGTTTTTATACGTATTACAAACGTGCCCGAAGCCTCCAAACCAATAAGTTTAAGATAGACTTCGCCCTTGAATCAACAAAAAACAGCCACAGAGGCCCTCAGAAATGCGCCCCACTCTCCTTGGCTGCCATCAGGAGTTCCTGTTGGACATTGTGAGGTGGAGGTGGTCGTTCAGTCTCAAATGTCAGCTAACCCCAATATTTCAAATAACTGTTTTCCAACTCTTTATAAACACCTTATTTAAGTGGAAACCGATAGGCAAGATACAAGGGGTAATTGTGCATTTTGGCGGATTCATTAAACTCAAGATTTCTCGCGCTGATACGAGTCCGGTAGGGCACATCATATTTAGATGCAAACACATTAAGACTTTTTAATTTGCCTGAGTGTCCTGCTTTTACTTCTACAGGTAACACGTCCCCTTTAACTTCGCGCAGGAATTCGATTTCCGCTGTGTTCCTCATCCATGCATACAGGTTTCCGCTCCCAGAGTATAAGAACTCTTGAGCCACAAAATTTTCACAAAATGCTCCTTTAAATGTAGAAAATAGATCATTTTGCTGGAAGATGTTTTTAGGATGGAGTTGGGCGAGGCTCCCCAGAATGCCGATGTCGAACAAATATAGTTTAAATCTGTTTTCTTTTGTAAAGGCGGTGAAGGGGATCTGTCCGGAATTTGTAATTTTCACTTTAATCAATAGACCTGCTCCACACAGCCAATCGATAGGAGATCTCAACTGTGAAAATCGGCCGCTCGGATGAACCTCTTTTGCCATAAACTTCTTATTTTCTCGTGCAAGTTGTGCAGGAGTCGATTCAAAAACAGCGACGATTTCATTTCCCCGAATTTTTCCTGAATACTTTGAAAAATCACTCATATAAGCTGTTATCAATTCTGTCTGCTTTTCCCTTGCCTTGAGGAACGCCTCTGCTTTGCTTGTAGAGTTCTCAAGGTAGGTTTTTACAATCTCAGGCATTCCGCCCACAACAAAATATTCCCTGAGATGATTCATATAATGTTCGTGAACCGATTTGGAGAGGGTTTCTCCCTTAGAAATTGAGCGAAGTTTTTTAAATCCTCTTTCGTCTCCACTGGCTAGAAGGAACTCCTCGAAAGACATTGGGAAATTGATTGAAATGCCATTTTATGGGAGGAATATAGTTTTATGCTGAGAACTGTAGGCCCCAGGAAATGGTGAAAACCGTCTTTGAAACAGGGCTCATTCTTCCGTAAAGGCGTCCTTGAGGAGCTTGCTCTGTCGGGTGAAGGCAAGGCGGGGGTTTCGGGTCTCTTTCATCAGGGAAATCTCCTGCGTTAAAAGACGGGCGATGTACATTGTGTAAGTCACGGCCTTCTGAGATTCTCTCTGGAATAGGGGGTGATCACGGTTGATGTAGACGACATTCCCTTCGGAGAAACACTCAGGACCTGATTCCCCAAAGAAATCTATGCAAACCGAGACACTACTGTCCCCCATCCGCATCCTGCGGACAATAGCGTTGGGTGTGATTTTTTTGACTAGAGGATGGCGTCTTTTCTTTGTCTTAGGCTTCAGTTTTTTTTCCTTTTTCTCAGCAGTAATTTCCGCGTCTTTATCATCTTTTCCTTTCCCCTTTTCAGTGACAGCCCCGCCGCCGACACCCCCTGCTTCGCCGTATGGGATAGGCCCGAACGGAGACAGATCGGGATTCCGTGCTAACGATTTGTGGATTCTTTGAAGAGCTTCTTTCACAGCCCGGCTGGCTCTGCGATCAGACCCGCGGTCGGCTTCCTTTCCCAGTGTCTTTTTAATGATGGAGACGATTTTCTGCATAACTTTGAGGAATGCCTGGTATTCCTCTGAATCTGTGACAAAATTGGACCGGTCACTGGTGATGAGGAGAAAATCGGCGCTGATCTCTCCCTTGATTCTGGCGACAGCCTTTCCCCATGTCTCCATCCCGAAGAGGTCTCGTTTGACAGTTGCGCCCTTAACTTTGACCTCCACTCCCAAATCCTTGGTGGAGGCCATAGAACTTGGTGTGATGATGATCTCGCCTGTTATGGGGCCGTATTTACAACCTTCCAGGATGGGGATTCTCTGTCCAATGATACTCCTTGGCAAGAGCCTCCGGCCGTTGAGATAAACGTTAAAATCAGGAGCCCTGAGAGGAACTCCCTCGATCAATTTTTTCTCGACTTCTTCAAAATCGAATGATTTTGAGAGTTTGGAGAGCACAACAGTGGTTCCATCTCCTCTCTCGGGATCGGGAGCGAGGATCTCTAAAGGAAGATACCAGGTGTCCTTGGCTTTTTCCCAGGCGTACTTATCGAATGTGACTTTTGCCGCAAAATCCTTGTGCTGTGTAAAAACTTCAAAGCAAGCTGCGGCTGCCAGAGATGCAAATTTTCCAATCCCAAACTGGCCGATTCTGACTCTTCCGAACTTGGGAGACCGGGAGCGGATAATTTTTTCATTGGAACCGATAATGAAATATTGTTTCAATCCATCCAGGTCCATCCCCATGCCAGTATCTTGAATAGTGATCTTTTCCGAAGTGATTTCGACATGAACATCTGTTGCGTCTGCATCATAGGCATTGTTGACGAGCTCTCGCAGGAGCTCGACGCTTTCCGTGTAGAGGCGTTCTCCGATGGAGACAATGTGTCTTTTATCGACCGTGACTTCAAGATTTCTTTTTTCTTTGATATTCATTTTAAGGAATAGTCCAAGGATAAATCATCTCCGGGCTCAAATCAAGCTCCACTACGCATGGGATGCAGGGATTGTCGTCGAAGACTTTGTCCCAAAGTCCATTCATAAATATTTATCTTTGTTGTCTTTTTTAAGGCGTCCGACGAGGTCTTTCACCTTCTGATCTTGATCCTTATGGCAGATGAGGAGCGCATCAGGTGTATCCACGACAATGAGGTCTTTGACGCCGATGAGGGCGGTCAGTTTGTCCCGGCTGTAGACAAGGCAGTTTTCTGAATCAAGAAGCATGCTCTCAGCCCTAAGTGCGTTTCCTTCCCGGTCCTTGGGCCAGATATCCAGCAGGGAGGACCAGGCGCCTACATCCGACCATCCGAAATTGCCTTCACACATCAGCACCCCCTTGGCTTTCTCCATGAGTGCATAATCGATCGAGGTGGAAGGGATGGTCTCAAAGATGGCATTGATCTGGGACTCGTCTTTGCCTTGGAGGGCCTGAAGAATTTTCTCCCAGTAAACGTGCCACTCGGGGGCAGATTCTTTGAGCTTGCGGGCAAAGGTTTCCGCTTTCCAGAGGAACATCCCCGAGTTCCAGAAATAATTGCCGGCCTCGAGGAAAACTTTGGCTTGCGCCACATCGGGCTTTTCCTTGAATTCCTGGACGGGATAGAAGTCTTCATCTTCGATCTTTTGAGAGTCCTCCCGGGAAAACTGGATATATCCGTATCCCGTGGATGGATAGGATGGTGGAATGCCGAAAGTGACGAGGTCCTCTCGTTTAGCTGCCGCTTCAGCGCCGGCTTCGAGTTTTTTAAGAAAAAGAGGAACATCTGTGATGAGATGATCTGCAGGGAGCGCAGCCACAACGGCCTCGGCATTTTGAAGAAAGACGTGAGCGGTCGCCAAGATCAATGAAGGCGCGGTGTTTCTCCCCAGTGGTTCGATGAGAAAATTGGCGTCTGAAATGTCGGGGAAGATGTCCCTGATCGACCGGGACTGCTCGCTGTTGGCGATGGTGTAAATCCTTTCGAGAGGGATGAGTGGCCTCAGGCGCTGGACCGTTTCTTCGATCATCGTTTTTTCACTGATGATGGGGAGGAACTGCTTGGGTCTCTCTCTCCGGCTCAGGGGCCAGAATCGTGTGCCGACTCCGCCGGCCAAGATCACAGCATAGAATTCCATTTTCACCTCATGAATCCTCGAGTTTTGCGATGACAGACTCGAGCGTTTGTTCCACCTCTTTGCGGATGGCCGCAAGGTCCTCTTCGGTGTCCGCCTCGAAGCGGAGAACGAGGGCTCCTTGGGTGTTGGACGCTCGCACAAGAGCCCATCCCGTGGGATATATGGCTCTGACTCCATCGATATCGATGACCGGATGTTTTGCTGAAAGCACGTCTTTCACTCTATCCACGATCTTGAATTTGACTTCGTCTGAGGCATAGACCCTGATCTCAGGCGTGATATATGTCTTGGGAAGGTCGGCGAGCAGCTCGGAAAGCTTCTTTTCCGACCGGGAGAGGATCTCCAAGACGCGGGCCGAGGAATAGATGGCATCGTCAAACCCGAAAAACCTATCGGCGAAAAAAATATGTCCGCTCATCTCTCCAGCTAGAAGCGCATGTTCCTCTTTGATCTTTTTCTTCATCAGGGAATGGCCGGTTTTCCACATGATCGGGCGCCCACCCAGCTTCTCGATCTCTTCGTAGAGGAGCTTTGAGGCTTTGACCTCAGAAATGACCGCGGCACCGGGATTTTTTGAGAGGACATCTCTCGCAAAGAGCACCATCAGCATGTCTCCCCAAATAATCTTGCCTTTATCGTCGATAACCCCGATCCGGTCGCTGTCTCCGTCGTAGGCGATACCCAGATCCGCCTCTGTTTCTGCCACTTTTTTGATCAGGTCCTCGAGAGCCTCGGGAAGAGTTGGGTCCGGATGGTGGTTGGGAAAGTTGCCGTCCATCTCGCAGTAGAGGGGAATAACCTCGCATCCGAGATGTTCAAAAATGGGCACAGCCACCACTCCCCCCGTGCCGTTTCCCGCATCGACGACCACTCTCAGTTTCTTGGAGAGAGAGATGTTATTCACTACCCAGTTGTAGTATTCAGGACCGATGTTTATCCGGGTTGTCTCCCCTGGGGGTTCCTGAATGAAATCCGAATTCTTTATCAGGGAATAAATGTCCAAAATGGTCTTTCCGAAGAGAGTCTCCTTCCCGACCATTATCTTGAATCCGTTGTATTCAGGGGGATTGTGCGAACCGGTGACCATCACTCCTGCATCGTTCGGCTTCGTGTACATGGTAAAGTAGAGGAGTGGCGTCGGAATCGTCCCCAAATGAGTCACCGAACATCCTGTGGAGAGAAGCCCTTTGGCTAAAACCTCTGCAAACTGAGGCGTGCTGAGTCTGCAGTCTCCCCCCAGGGCGACATCCTTTTTCCCTTGGCGGCGGAAGTAGGTCCCTATGCCTTTACCGAGCAATTCAACGGTCTCCGGAGTCAGGTCTTCGCCTACGATCCCTCTGATGTCGTATTCTCTGAATATTTCCTGTCTGAGTTTCATTGTATCACCCCAAATCAATCAGGCCCCACAACCTTTGTGCCTGATGGAATATTGATATGACAATTGAGTTCACTTCTTCTGTATTTTTCTTATTTATGTAAGATCGGAAACATCGGGCAGGCTCTTGACCTTTTCTTGGATGACGGACCACTTATCTTGGGCTTCGAGGATGAGTTCGATAAACTCCCGGACAGCCCCTCCACCCCCGGGATAAACGCTTATGAAATGGCAGTATTTCTTCACAAAAGGATGCGCATCAGCCACAGTCCCTGCCAAACCCACGCTTTTCAAAACCTCAAGATCTCCCAGGTCATCGCCGATAAAGGCTACTTCCTCAGGAACGAGGGCATGCTTGTCCAGGATCTTTTCGAAAACGCTCATTTTATCCAGAATGCCTTGATGGAGTTCCATGATCTTGAGTTTTTGCGCCCGGATCTCGAGAGGTTTGGATGTTTTTCCAGTGATGATCCCTGTTTTGAGTCCCGCTAGGTGCGCCAAAAGAATGCCCAGACCATCCCTGACGTGGTATGATTTTAACTCTTCTCCGTCTGGAAGCAAAAAGAGTTTTCCATCCGTGAGAGTCCCGTCCACATCCATGATGATCATCTTGATCTTTTTCGCCCGTTCCCTGTTCTCCATCAGAACATCTCCGTCCGCCACAGGTCATGGAGGTGGATGAGCCCTTCCACGCCCCCCTCTGTATTTGTGACGACCAGGGATGTGATCTTACGCCCTTCCATGATGTTGAGGGCTTTGGTCGCCAGGTCCTCTTTGTCGATGGTGGCAGGATCGGCCGTCATACAATCCTTGGCTGATTTCTCGAGGAAGACATTCCCGTGTTTTTGGAGCATTCGCCTTAGATCTCCGTCGGTGACGATCCCCAGCAGCCTCTTGTTTTTGTCGAGGACACATGTCATTCCCAATTTTTTTTCTGATATTTCCTTGAGGACCTCTTTCATGGGCGTGTCGGGGCCCACGGATGGGACTTGTCTTCCTTTGTGCATCAAGGCTTTGATCTTGAGCAGTCTCTTTCCCGCCTGCCCCTTGGGATGGACAAAGGCGAAATCCTGTTCTGAAAATCCCTTTTTCCTCATCAGCGCGATTGCAAGGGCGTCTCCCAGGGCCAGGGCCGCGGTAGAGCTGGCCGTGGGGACCATTCCGCTCGGTTCCGCTTCTTTTTCCACCCAGGCCTCGAGCACGATGTCGCTGTATTGTGCTAATTTAGACTTCGGGTTTCCGGTGATGCAGATCAGCTTGATCCCGATCCGTTTGACAAAGGCCAAGAGGTCAACGATCTCTCTCGTGTCGCCGCTGTAGGAGATGATGATCAGGATATCCTTCTTGACGATCATACCCAAATCTCCGTGCCCGGCTTCCGCGGGATGGATGAAGAGCGCTGGTGTGCCACAGCTCGCGAGAGTGGAGGCGATCTTCCTCCCGACGATCCCCGATTTTCCCATGCCCATGACGATGACGCGTGATCTGGCCTGAGAGAGGAGGTCAACGGCCTTGGCAAAATTATCATCCAAGCGGGAAGCCAATCTCTTCACGGCTTGGGATTCGATCTCCAGGACATTTTTTCCAGTCTGGATAATATCTTCTTTTTTCATAGTGGCCTTATCCTTCGTCCGGATCGTCGGCATCTGTGACAACATTCTTTATCCGGAGACAGAGAGCGAGAAGGCTTTTTAAGTTTTTGATATTAAATGAATTATGGCTATCAGAGAGGGCTTGTGATGGGTTGTCATGGATTTCAAGAAACAATCCATCGGCGCCCGCCGCGATGCCCGCCTTGGCCATAAGGGGAATAAATTCGGATTCGCCCCCGGAAAAATCACCCTCTCCCCCGGGCTTCTGGACACTGTGAGAGGCATCGATGACAACAGGGAACCCCCACTGTTTCATCGTCGGGATCGAACGGACGTCAAAAACGAGGGTGTTGTACCCGAAGGATGTCCCCCTTTCCGTAAGGATAAGCTTGCCGTTTCCCTGACTGAGGACCTTATCGATAACGTTCCTCATATCGTTGGGAGCCAAGAACTGCCCTTTTTTGATGTTTAGAGGTTTTCCTGTCTTCGCCGCTTCCAAGATCAGGTCTGTTTGCCGGGAGAGAAAGGCGGGGATCTGGATCACATCGAGCACCCCGGCCGCCCGGGAGACCTGGATGGTCTCATGAACGTCGGAAAGAACAGGGATCTGCAGTTCGTTTTTGATGCGCTGGAGGATTTTAAGTCCCTCATCGAGGCCCGGTCCCCTGTAGGATTTGATCGAAGAACGGTTGGCTTTATCGTAAGAAGCTTTGAAGATAAAGGGGATCTTCAGGTCTTCACACACGGATTTGATACTGTGTGCCAAGCCCAGGGCATGACCTTCGGATTCGATCACACAGGGTCCTCCGATGAGGAACAGGGGATTTGTCCCCCCTATTCTGACGCGGGAGTTGATCTCAACTTCTTTGGCAGCGATATTCATAGCTAGCTCCGATAAATGCCTTAAAGATGGGATGGGGCTTGAGGGGCTTGGATTTGAATTCCGGGTGGAACTGACACCCGAGGAACCACGGATGGTCTTTGATCTCGACCACCTCCACCAGGTCGTTATCCGGGTTTTTCCCCGAGATCACCAGTCCTGCCTTCGTGAGAATCTCCTCATAGGCGGGATTGAACTCGTAGCGGTGGCGATGCCGTTCATATATTTTGCTCTTCTGGTATGCTTTTTCGGCAAATGTCCCCTTTTCTAAACGGCAGAGGAATTGCCCCAGGCGCATAGTCCCCCCTATATCCTGGACACCCTTCAGCTCTCTCCATTTGAAGAAGATCTTGTGCGGGGTGCGGCGGTCGAATTCCGTGCTGTTGGCATCCTTAAGGTTGGCGATATTCCTGGCATATTCGATGGTGGCGCACTGCATCCCCAGACAGATCCCGAAGTAAGGAACCTTGTTGATCCTTGCATATTTGGCAGCTCTGATCTTACCTTCGATCCCTCTCACCCCGAAACCGCCCGGCACCAAGATCCCATCGGCGTGCGCAAGGATGGTCTTTGTTTCATTTGCCTCGAGTTCCTCGGCTTCGATCCACGAGATGTTCACTTTGAGCTGGTGAGCCGTTCCCGCATGTGTGAGCGCCTCTTTCAGGCTTAAGTAAGAGTCCTGGAGTCCCGCGTATTTCCCCACCAGGGCGATGTTAACCTCGTCTTTGGGGTGGGTCATCTGGTCGACCATCTTTTTCCATCGGGATAGATTTCGCCGTTTTGGAGGAAGGGCCAATCTGTTGAGAATGATAGTGTCTAAATCCTCACGGGCAAACAGGAGAGGAATCTTATAGATGTTGTCCACATCCTTGGCCGTGATCACAGCTTCGAGCGGGACATTAGTGAACAGAGATATTTTTGCCTTCAAGTTCTTATTCAGCTCCCTGTCTGTCCGGCAGAGGATGATGTCGGGCTGGATACCGATGGCCCGCAGCTCTTTCACGCTGTGCTGGGTGGGTTTTGTCTTAAGCTCTCCCGAGGTCTTCATGAAGGGGACCAGTGTCAGATGGATGAAGAGAGAATCGTTGACTCCCAACGACAAGCGCATCTGACGGGTGGCCTCCAGGAATGGCAATCCCTCGATGTCACCCACCGTCCCCCCGATCTCGGAGATCACGATATCATTGTCATTGGCGGCGGCGAGAAATGCTTTGATGATCTCATCTGTGACATGGGGGATCACTTGAACCGTTTTACCAAGGTAGTGTCCTTTTCGTTCCTTCTTCAAGATCAGGTCGTAGATGCGGCCAGCCGTCCAGTTGTGCGCTTGAGAAGTGCGTGTGGATGTGAACCGTTCATAATGTCCCAGGTCAAGGTCTGTCTCAGCCCCGTCATCGGTGACATAAACCTCTCCATGCTGGAAAGGATTCATGGTGCCGGGGTCGACGTTCAGGTAGGGGTCAAACTTTTGGAGAGTGATCTTATAGCCATGGCTTTCCAGGAGCATTCCGATCGAGGATGCAGCTATGCCTTTTCCTAGGGCTGAGAGAACTCCGCCTGTGACGAATATGAATTTAGTCATGATGTTCCTTTTTCAAGATCAGGTCGTAGATGCGGCCAGCTGTCCAGTTGTGTGCTTGAGATGTGCGTGTGGATGTGAAGCGCTCGTAATGTCCCAGGTCAAGGTCTGTCTCAGCACCGTCATCGGTGACATAAACCTCTCCATGCT
>CAZIMJ010000133.1:0-5220 GCA_964540205.1 uncultured Eubacteriales bacterium
GTAAAGAGTTCCGTCAAGGCGGTAGCGGACACGGAAAGCTTTTTCATACGGTTCGAAGTGCACATCTGAGGCGCCTTTTTTGATGGCATCGATAAAAACCGTGTTGACGAGAGTGATGATCGGCGCTTCTTCCGTTGAGTGGACCAGTTCTTCGATGTCATAATCCTCTTCGTCCTCTTCGATGATATTAACGGTTGTATCCTCGGCCTGTTCGATCTCGTCAACGATCCGCTTCACACGCAGCGAGTCGGAGGATCCATAGTATTTTTTGATCGCATTCGTGATCCCCGTTTCAGAAGCGATAACGGGTTGGATGCTGAGTCCGGTCCTGAACCGGATATCTTCGATGACATCCAAGTCGGTCGGATCCACCATTGCCAAGGTCAAAAAGGACCTGATCCTGTGAATGGGCATGATCAGATACTTCTTGGCAATCTCCACAGGGATCAGGTTGATGACATCAGGATAGACCTCGAATTGGTCAAGGTTGATGTAAGGATAGCCCAGCTGGCGACTCAAAGCCTGGGCCATATCCTCTTCGGAAATATAGCCGAGGCTCACAACAGCTGTGCCAGTGCTGACATCGTTTTTCTCTTGAAAATCCTGGACTTCCTTTAACTGCTCCTTATCTAGAAGATTTTCTTTTACGAGTAATTCGCTTAAGTTAGATCCCATCGTTATCGTCCATTTACAATAATGAGTTTAACAATTTTTGTCAATACAAAGAAACAAGCTACAAAATTTGTCAATGCTCTGGGGGCCTTTAAGAAGGACGCTTTATCCACTCGAGTTTTCTCTCTTTCTACTTGTATAAATTTGTCGTACACAGAGGCATGACATTGAAATCCCCATTATGTTTACAAACTTCGATTTTTCCGTCAATCACCTGGAGCGAGGATTCCAAAGATGATTTTTTCATCGAATCTCTCACCCCTAAGGGTTATTTTTTTTCAAAAAAAGTTCAATGGATACAAGCTTTAATATTCCATTGATCTCTAATTCCCTCAACCCCACGTTTTGACAGAATGTTTTCTTGAGGGGTCGATCTTCGGGTGTGAAAAAATGATCGGCAGGCGATCCATCCGGGATATTTTTCAGAAGAGAGAAATGGCGCGCCTGGAGAGACTCGAACTCCCGACCCGCTGCTTAGAAGGCAGCTGCTCTATCCTGACTGAGCTACAGGCGCACCCTCAATTGTACAACCGATCTGTTTCTGTCCGTCTAAACTTTCCCGCTGATAGACTCAAACAGTTCGTGAAACGAATCAAATATAGCGTAACTTCTTTTATTTTTCAACGGTTAAGATAGAAGCCCGCCCCTCTTCAGGCATCTTGCAGAAAAGCAAATCGGGGAGGCCGGATTTGAACCGACGACCTCCTGCTCCCAAGGCAGGCGCGCTAACCGGGCTGCGCTACTCCCCGGAATGTTTCCTTATCGCGGTTGACCAAAGATATCAAACCTTTTCAGGATGGGAATGGTGGAAACAATCTCCCCAACCATCTGGGTTTCCTATTTTACACTTTTTAGGCTAAAAAAGGAATCTGGCAATCTGCATTTCAGAATCCGTGCTGGCACTATCACGTGAATGCATTATTAAGTGATCAGATTGTGTGATGGAGAAAACCGCGTGAAGGGCTGGACGGGCATGGCACATCTCCCTAGGGGAGATGTGAGGGAAGCGCGGATCCGAGCGAAGTTTCCTCGCTGGGGAAACTGAGCGTGTTTTCGATATCATATAATCTGATCACTCAGAATGACATCAGCATGGATTTGGACACGCTATGAATCAGTTTCGTTTCAACCCTTTCTCGATCGTGGTCCTGTCGATCTTCACTTGGATCGGCCGTCCATGCGGACAGAGGGATGGGTTCTTGGTTTTTTCCAGCTCCTCGATCAAGTAGGTCATCTTGTCGAAGGAAAGGGATTCCCCCGCTTTTATCGCTGTCTTACAAGCCAGGGTGGCTAAAATCGTGTTTTTTTTATCCTCAATCTTTTTCTCGTTCATTTCTTCGAGAAGAGAGAGGAAAACATCCTTGGCTTCCTCCTCTTTGAAGATATCCGGATACTCTTTCAACGCAAAACTGCTTCCCCCCATGGCATCCACTCGGAACCCCGCATCCTCCAGCAGATGACGGTTCTCTTCAAGGCTCAATTCCTGAGAGGGGGAGAGATCAAAAAGAACAGGCAGGAGAGCCAGTTTTCGAGGCCATGCCTTTGTCCGGTCTATTTCTGCATATTGATCGAACAGGATGCGCTCATGAGCGTTATGCTGGTCGATAATCCGTATTCCTTCATCATCCGCAACAATGATATACAGGTCCATATATTGCCCAAGAACCCGGGGGAATGGCCGCCTCTCCTCATCCATGGGGAATAGTGCAAATGACGACCTTTCTGAGTGCCTGCCAAAACCTTGAATAACTGAGGGATGAGGCAACTCTTCAATCCGGGTTCCAGTCTGCTCTCTCGACTGCGTGGGATACACCTCTTTGACACCCAAACCTTTAAGCAACGACCTTTCCAGGCCTCTCGCAACAAGTCGAAAAATAGAACTGGAGTCCACAAACCGCACTTCTGTTTTGGCCGGATGGACATTCACATCCACTTCAGAATGGGGGATCGCTAAAAAAAGATACGCCTCGGGGTAAAAGTCTTTCTCCAGGAATCCTGAGTAGGCTTGGTTCAACGCAGCCTGTAGAATTTTATCCTTGATCAAGCGGCCGTTCACAAAGAACAACTGGCGTTTTCGGTCTTTGCGCCCTGATGGAGGGCGGCTGGCATACCCGAACAATCTCTGCGTCTCCTCCTCGTGTCCGATCTCTATCAGATTCTCCACAACAGTCTTCCCATAAACCTGAAAGATCCTCTCCTTGAGAGTGTCCACCGGTGGATAATTGAAGACAACTCTGCCCTCATGGTACAGGGAAAAACCCACATCGTGATGAGCCAGGGACACTTGAGCCAAATATCTCACGATCTGGTTGAGCTCGGATCTCTCGGAGCGAAGGAATTTCCTCCGTACAGGCAGATTAAAGAACAAACCACTCACTTCGACGCTCGTTCCCTGTGGAAAACCAACATCGGAAACGCGGAGAACTTTTTTCCCTTCACGTTCGATCAAAGTTCCTTTCTCGTCACCTTGATGGGTTGTCTTCAAGATGACCCTCGACACGGCAGAAATGCTGGGGAGTGCTTCTCCCCGAAATCCCAATGTGTCGATCTGCTCAAGGTCGCTTTCCTTGGATATTTTGCTCGTGCTGTGTCTTTCGAAACAGATTTGAGCATCCTCCCGTCTCATGCCACGGCCATTATCCGTGACCCTGATTTTGCTCTTTCCCCCATCTTTGAGCTCGACTTTGATACCCAAGGAGAGAGCGTCCAGAGAGTTTTCCACCAGTTCTTTGACAACGGAAAAGGGGCGTTCAATGACCTCTCCCGCTGCGATCTTCTGGGAGATCTCTTCAGGAAGGACTTTGATCTTTGGCGAAGACGAATTGGGACTCGCCCCTAAAGATTTTTTCATTCAACACCCTCATTCAAGGGTTTGGAGAGGCTTTCTATGACAACCCCATCTGTGTGATTCTCAGAGACATGTGTGATCTTGACCTTTACCCGTTCCTTTTCGTCCTTAGGGCAAAACGGTACACGCACATGGATGAAGTTGGATGTCAGAACCTGGGCTCCTTCTCCTATCTTTTTAACAACGACTGCTTCTATTTCCTTCTCCAAGAACCGCTGGCGGAACCTCAAATTCTTCTGGCGAGACAAGGTCCTCAACACTTGGGATCTCCGTGTCTTTTCCCGATGCCTCACTTGAGGCAAAGTCGAAGCTTGGGTTCCGGGTCTGGAGGAATAGGTGAACACATGAAAATAGGTGAGCGGAGAATTCTCAAGAAACTTATGGGTCTCTTCAAAATCCGATGCCGATTCCTCCGGAAACCCAACCAAAATATCGGCCCCAAGAGCAGCATGGGGCACTCTGCGGTGGAAAAAATTGAGAACGCGCTGATAATCGGTCACGCTTATTTTTCGTCCCATCCGTCGAAGGATGCGATCACATCCGCTCTGAAGGGAAAAATGAAAATGAGGACATATCGTTCTGGATGTCGTGACAAACTCGAGCATGACCTCGCTCAAGAATCTGGGGTCGAGCGAGCTCAATCGAACCTGATACAATCCTTCGAGTCTCTCCAGATCCTGGAGCAGACCGGCAAGAGAGGGTGTCTGATCTAGGTCTCGTCCATAGAGACAGAGGTGCACTCCTGTCAAAACGATCTCTTTATACCCCTGGTGCAAGTATTCCTTGACCTGGGTGATAATTTTATCTCTGTCAAGACTTACGCTGCGGCCGCGGACACTGGGAACAATACAAAAGGTGCACCGGAAGTCACACCCATCTTGGATTTTGACCAGTGCACGAGAACGGAATGGCTGTAGAGAGTTCCCCTCATCCAGCTGGACCACAGGAGCCAGTATCTGAGAGAGGGTGTCTTTTTCGCTGTTGGGAACGATCCTCCACAGTTGCGGGTTGCTCTTGAATACTTCAGGCGACCTATCGACATAACATCCCGTAAGGACCAGCCGCGCTGAGGGATTTTCCCGATTGATCCTTCTCAGGAATCCTCTGACATCGCTATCCGCCCGGCTTGTAACGGTGCATGTGTTAACCAAGATGATGTCACTCTTTGTGTGATCCTTTTCGTAACGGTAGCCTTTTTTTTGAAATTCATTGGCCCAAACAAAGGCTTCCGCCTGGTTGACACGGCAACCAAAACTCTGGATGGAGAAAGACGTCATAACCTGTCTTTGATCTTTGTTGAGCTCTCTTCGACCTGGGCGGCCATTTTTTTCTTGTACTCTTTCATCTTAGTGGCCAACACCGGATCTTTCAAGCCCAACACCTGAACAGCGAGAAGAACTGCATTTATGGCCCCGGATTTCCCGAGCCCCATACAGGCCACAGGAACGCCCTTGGGCATCTGCACAGAAGAGAGCAGGGCATCAAAACCGCTCAAGGTCGTGCATCCTACCGGAACAGCGATCACAGGAAGACACGTGTGAGCCGCAACAACTGCGGCCAGATGGGCGGCTTTGCCAGCAACAGCTATGAATACTTCAACACCTTTCTTTTCGAACGCCTCTACAAGCTTGACCGTTCTCTCTGGAGTCCGATGGGCAGAAGTTACTTCAAGCGCAAAAGGCACTTCAAATTCTTTCAAC
>CAZIMJ010000134.1:0-5116 GCA_964540205.1 uncultured Eubacteriales bacterium
TGATCCAAGAATAAATCCGGCCACGATGATAAAAACGATTGCCAAAACTTTACCAAGAGTAAAGAGCAATTGCAGCCTGCTCCCCTGCTTGACTCCCAGATAATTGATGATCGAAAGTAAAAGGATAACAGCAATGGCAACCACCTTGATCCCCACGTCTCCCAGAGGATAAAAGAATGCGACATATCGGGCAAATATCACAGAGATGGCCGCGATGATCCCAGAATGCATGATCCAGAACATCGCCCATCCCCACAGAAATCCTACCTGAGGTGAGTAGGCCTCCTTCAAGTAGACATAGACACCCCCGGATTTAGTGAATATGGAGGCTAGCTCTGCGCACACAAGAGCGCCAAAAAACGTCAATATCCCTGAGATCAACCAAACGAGAAAGACTCCGGGGACAGAAGGCACCTGTCCGGTGATCTCTGAAGGCTGGACAAAAATAGAGGCACCGATGATGATGCCCACCACCATGGCTGTCGCGTGGGGCAGGCCGATTGCCCTCCTCAGTTCTGGAATCGGTTTTTCGTTCATTCTTTAAAAATGTGAATACTGTCCGATTGTTTTTGTCTCATTGCATAATCTATTTTACGTTAAATTTGGAATTGATAAGGAATAAATATTAGTTTCTTGCTTTCTCCTTCAAAGATCCTTTTTATTAAATTCTTTATACCAGAAAAGGCCTGCTGTTTCATCTCCATTGATCAACCTGAATTATTAATAAAACTAATGTCGATACTTATCATAACAGACGCAATATCAGAATGTTACATTGTTTTTTCGGAATACTCATTTGTATACTAAATTCCTTATGCGATTTTCATTTATAATCGACTTTTTTTACCCTCCGGGCGCCGACCCAACCTACCCGCTGATCTCATCACAAAGCCTTCGTTTTAGCCCGGATTAGGTTGGGACGGCTCGCGGTAGATCACTACAGCTTCGTGGGCCACTGCCTCGCCTTTGCGACCTTAATGTTAGGGTGGGGCGGGTCGGATCGTGAATAATCCAGTCTAAACGCTTATATTACCCAAAAGGACTGGATCTTTGAGGCCATTGACCACCAATTTAAAAAAAATTCCGAAAATTCCGAAAAACTTGACAACTAGACAAAAAAGACCTATATATTACTTTGTAATTCAAAGTGCTTTGTGTTATTATGATAGAATCTATAAAATAAAGAGGACAAAATGAACGAAGACAAAAGACAAGAGGCACTGGAAAACATTGAACTCATCAAACAACTAGTCCTCCAGACAAGAAAACATGTTGGCCAATATGGTGGAGGATGGATATGCATTATCTGGGGGGTGTTCTGCTTTGTAGGCGTGGCCGGTCAAAGACTACTTATCCCCCACGGCCCATTGATGGGTGTCTGGTGGATAGGATTAGCTGTTGTTGCCGGATTCGCTACTTTCCTTGTTGCAAGAGGATATCTCAAAACAGAGCCCATCAGGGCTCAACATGACTATTTGCGATATTTTCTCCGATTCTGGATACCTCTCATGCTTTTGGGCTATACACTGGCGACCTTTATAGCCCTGCTCCCTTCCCTCTCGAACCACTATATTTCCATCGTTATGTTGCTCGTCGTTTCCGCTGGGTATCTCATCATCGGATTTATGTTCTACAGAGGGATCCTTTACATGGGAGCTATTGGATATGTCGGCTCGATTATCTGCGCCATTTTCTTTCTCGAATACAGCGATATCATTCTGGGAATTATCTTTGGCTTGGGTTTGATCCTCACGGGATTGGTCATCAATAAACAATGGAAGAACACATAGCCGTTAAACTCAACAAGGCCATTCATCAGAAAGCCCGGCTGGGCATTATGTCCATCCTAATGGCCTCCGAGGAAGCAGAGTTCAATTATCTCAAGGAAAGGCTAAAACTGACGGATGGAAATCTCAGTACCCACCTGAGCCTCCTAGAAAAAGAGAAATACATCAGGATCAAGAAAAAATTTGTCAAAAAGAAGCCAAAGACTTTGTGTCAGATGACAGAGAAGGGCCGTGAGGCCTTTAAAGAATATCTGGAGAACCTAGAAAAAATCATTCGCAACACCCCATAAGAAAATAGGAGGAACAAATGAGAACAAGTTTCATATCAAAATTAGTCTCATTAGGTATCTGTTTCTTACTCGTTTTATTGTTCGTTATATCTTCACAAGGATCAGAAAACACAACAAAAATATCAAAAAAGGCAGAGGCTGCTTTTTCTCCAGAGATCGATTCATCCCTAGCGCAAAAAATCAAAGATGCTAAGGAGCTCATGAAAAAAGGATTGGACACATGGGATCCTGAACCGATGAAAAAAGCGAGAGATGGACTCCTTGGGCTCCTGGTAAAGGAAAAACAGGAAAGTTTATATCTTCTTTATTACATCGTATTGTGTGATTACCGGCTAACAAATTACTATTTTGCGTCAGCAGAGATGGCCAAAGCAGAGGCTTTCATCAAAGAAAGCCAGAAATATTTGGAAAAAGCCATGGAAATGGCCCTTGCATTCGGAGAGCTCGATGCATTGTATGCAAGTATGCTGGGTTTCGAAATCGCCCTTCACAATGAGAAAGCAATGTCTTTGGGATTTCAGATTTTCCAATATTTTGGCAAAGCTTTAGAGAAAAGCCCTGAGAATCCCAGGATTCATTTGCTTAAAGGCCTGTCGGATCTTTTTACACCCGAGGAATACGGAGGAGGGCCGGATGTTGCCATTAAAACACTGAACAAAAGTGTCGAGCTTTTCGAAAAAGAAGACATCAAAGACTCTATGAAACCCTCCTGGGGAAAAGACGAAGCATACACGTTTCTCGGTATGGCTTACAACCAAAAAGGAGAGAGTGATAGAGCAGCGGGACTTTTTAAAAAGGCACTCAAAACCAATCCTGAATTCGGGCTGGCCATAGAAGAATTGCGAAAGATCGAAAAATAATCCCGGGGGATAGCTTCGGCACTTGGATCGCTAAATGACAAAGGTGAGTCACGCAATGACATCATCTAGACATATGGCAAAAAACTTTCTCTTTCTTATTATTCTACTTGTCCTGTGCTTCTGGAACCTCAGCGCACAGTCCCAGATCATCATCCAAGGAAAAGTCATAGATAAGGAAACTAAAGATCCAATTCCTGCTTATATATCTGCCAAAGGTACTGATATCGGAAGTTCGGCGGATTATGATGGGACTTTCAAGCTCGTACTGGAGTCAACAACTACTAGAATGCCTCTCATCCTCGAGGTATTTCAGATCGGATATAAAAAAAAAGAAGTTGAGGCTAAAATCGGTGTAATAAATCTGATCAAGCTCGAACTGGAACCCCTTCCCTCTCACGAAGTTGTGGTCACAGCCGATAGTTTACTCTCCGAGGATAAATCCCAAAAAACCGTGACCTTGGATAAAATGGATGTCTACACTCTTCCCGGCGCAGCCGCAGATCCTGTGTATGCCTCTCAAATCCTGCCCGGTGTCAATTCCCTTCCTGATTCTTCCAGCTTGCTGATCCGGGGAGGTTCATCCGAGGAAGTGGCTTATTATTTCGACGGGATCGAAATTGTTCACCCCTTTCTCACCGGCTCCCTTCATGAAGCCTATTTCAGCATATTCGATAACCAAGTAATCCAAGGTTTCAGTGTATCTACTTCAGGCTTTCACACGAGGTTTGGGGATGCTCTCTCCGGAGTCATGAACATCACCGCGAAAGACAACATCCCTCTGAGTGAAGGAGGAATCGGGCTCTCGATCATGGGATTAAATAGCTATATCGGACTTCCCATCAAAAAGGCGGGAAGTTTACTCGCAAGCTACAACAGGGGACATTCCGCTTTAATGACAAAGATCAACAATAGAGAGGAGAGCGAGTTTGAAACTGAGCATGCATTCGTAAAATTGAATTTCAATCTGAGCAGGACAACAAGTCTCAGAATATTGGGCCTGATGGACAACTATGATTTTGCTCATGACAACGGATTTAGCACCATGTCCAAAAATATGATTGCAGGTTTCTCTCTGACCTCCAGTCTTGCCAAAAATCTGGTCACCACGCTGACGTTTTCTCGTGTGAATCATCAGGCAATCTACAAGGTTATAGACATATTTCAGAAGGAGTTTGAAGACAATGTTCTACAAGCCAGATGGGACACATCCTTCGACCTGACAAGACATTACCTCGAATTCGGCGCAGACATCCAGAGAAGAAATCTCGATATTTCGTTTGCATTGGAAGAAGATCTGTCTGAAAAATCTGTAGCAGACGGAACACGGTATGGGCTCTACTTTAGTGACAAATTCAGAGTCACTGATAAATTTTACCTTACCCTGGGCGGAAGACTTTATGCCCTGTCAATTAATGAAACTGATGTGAATATCGATCCCAGACTCTCCTTGGCCTATTTCCTAACACCAAACGACATTTTGAGGTTCTCTGCAGGTTTTTACCATCAATATGGAGACTATTTCACACTTCAAAGTCATGATCTACGGGCAAAACAGGCTGGTCATCTTTCCCTGACCTATGACAGGATCAGTGACAACTTAAATTTCCGGATTTCTTTATACAATAAAGAGTACTGGAATCTTTTCCTTTATCGTGGAAGCATGATCAGTAATAACGGGAGGGGCTTTGCCCAAGGAGCAGAGCTATACGTCAAACATATGCGTCCAAAGTACGATGTGTTCCTTGTGTATAATTTTCTAAGTTCTAAGAGAAAAGAAAATGACATCTTGACCCTGACCACATCACCGCATGAAATCATCCACTCGTTTACAGGGATTTTCCGATACAAGTTTAGCACTGGGACGCTGGGCATAAGGTATTCCTATGCGACAGGCTTACCCTACACGCCTCTTTTGGAGAGAGAATGGGACGACGATAATAACACCACCATCCCAATCTGGGGCGATCCGTACAGCCAGAGATATCCTTCCTACCAAAGGCTGGACATTAACGGAAGCTTGAATTTCACCATTCAAAAAAGGAGTTTGTCCCAAAGTGACGGGAAAAGATTGACATGAATATAAAAGAAGGGCTACAACCTTCAAAAGAGGTTATCCAAAACAATGGAGGTGTAGCCCGATGGACGAACTCGAAATCAAGATCGCCCTTTCCTACAAAAT
>CAZIMJ010000135.1:0-4348 GCA_964540205.1 uncultured Eubacteriales bacterium
CCATACATATTTCTCATTTTATGTTACAGCCACTAAATTTATCCAATTGTTTCAAAATTCCGATTCTATGGATTATACTAGTCCCAAGATTTCACAATGAAATTCCAAAATTATTTTTAGGGGATTCAATCATGAAGAAATATTTTGTTATTTTGATTGTGGTCAGCTTTATTATTACCGGAACACATTGTGCTTCATGGGGCAAAAAAGAAAAGGGTGCAGCTATCGGCGGAGCCTCCGGCGCAGTGTTAGGCGGTGTGATAGGCAAGGCCGCAGGGAGCACTCTCGCCGGAGCCATCATCGGTGCGGCTGTGGGCGGAGCCGCTGGTTACTACATCGGCAGCTACATGGATAAACAGGCGGCAGAGATCGAAAGAGACATCGAGGGTGCTAAAGTCGAGAGGATCGGCGAGGGCATAAAGATCAGCTTCGACTCCGGAATCCTCTTCGATGTGGACAAGGCAACCTTGAAGCAAAACAGCAAGGATGAGCTGGCCGATTTGGCCGTGATCCTTAACAAGTATGCGGACACGAATATTCTGATCGAGGAACACACAGATTCAACGGGCTCGGAAGAATACAACCTCACTCTATCGAAAAGAAGATCCGAATCTGTATCGAATTGGCTTGCCATACAAAAAGTCGATCCCACACGCTTTACGATCATGGGCTACGGAATGGCCCAACCCATAGCTCCTAATGAAACCGCTGAGGGACGAGCATTGAACCGGAGAGTTGATGTGGGGATTATGGCAAATGACAAGCTGAAGAAGGTGGCTAAAGAGAAAACTCAAAACCCATAAATAATCCAGATCAAAAATAATATCTTGCCCCGATTCCTCCATTAAAAGATACTTCTGTCTTTGGAGCCAGATCAAAGATCGGAACAATCTCTAAAAAAATATCCACGGGTGCATCATCAAAAATGTAGATAATTCCCAGGGGAAATCGGATGCCGACTCTGTCCCGGCGTTCGTCCTTATACCTGATTCCAAATCCATAATAGAATGGGAGCACATGCCTTTCTGCTTTGATCAGGCGAAATTTGTGAAACGTCCAGTCCAGGTGCAAATGAAAGGAATTTTCACGGCCGAAAGCCCAGGCAGCAGCACCGACTAACGCCGTATTGTTCCCGGTCCAGTGCTTAAAATTAATCCCGGTAGGCTCTCCCAATATGACTCCCAGGCCAAATCCCCTACCTTGCGCAAGAGTCGTTCCACAAAACATCACACTCACCAAGAAAACCAGTAATATCACTTTTCTCATTTTGACGTCTCCATCTACATAATCCTACGGATAAGACTTATGAAAAGTTGCCATAATATTTTGATTAATCCCTGTTTATTTTTTGATTTTATTCAGAAGGTCTTGCACTTCGTTTTCTTTCTCCCCTCCCAAGTAGAGGTACTTCTCAAAATGCACTTTCGCCCTTGCGACATCATCTTTCTCAAGGTAGGTTTTTCCCAGTTCATAATGTAGCTCAGATTGGTCCTCATCAAGATCAAGGGCCATCAGGAACTGTTCCAAAGCCTTATCCCATTTTTTTTGATTCACATATATTTGACCCAGCGACATATATGAATGGAAGACGACACGTCTTCCCACAACGATGAGTGACGCACTGAGTTCATCTTCTGATATTTCATCCTCACCCTTTTCGTCTTTGATGACCTCAAAATGAATGGCTCGCTTCCAGTTTTCTTCGGCCTTCGCATCATCGCCAATGGCAGCGTAAGTACACGCCAAGTTGTAATAACCCATGGCATCCGTCTTATCGATAGAGATCACATTCTTATAGGCACGAATCGCACTGTCATTCTCTCCCAGTTTGAAATAAATATTGCCGAGCAGATCATGGGCATCACGAAAGTTCTTTTTGATGCCCACAGTGATCCACGCATGCTTCAATGCATTGAGCATCTCACCTTTCATGTTATAAACCAGGGCGAGATTGTAATCCAATCCGGGCCAGTGGTCATTGAACTCTAAATACCTGTTGATCAATCCAATCGCTGAATCGAGCTCACCCAAACGAACGAGGGAGACCACAGATCTGTTCATGGTATCCAAAACAAAATCCAAATCAGATTCGATTCTATGTTTAAATGTCGGTTTAATCTCCTCGATGATTGTCTTAGACATCCTGGGTTTTTTCCCCTCTTCTTTGATTGTCTGCTTTTTTTCCACCCTCTCGAGCAAAAATTTTGTTTCAAAATCATAAGGAACGAGTTTTAAAATACGCTCAAGAAGAGGTTTGCTTTCGTTGAACTGTCCTTGATTATATGTGACGATGCCTAGATTTTTTATAGCCTCAACCATATAGGGCTTAAGCTCAATGGATTTTTTCAGGCTGGAGATGGCATATTTCGTTCTCCCATATCCGTCATACGCATAGCCGATCAAAAAATAGAATTCCGCTTCTGTACCGGCCGCTTGCTGTGCTTTCCTAGCACGAACTAACGCTTGAGTCCAATTGCTCTGCTCGAGCTCGATATCGATCAATTGACAGTAGCATGCGACTTGGTCATACCCCGCTTGAATGGCCTGCTCGAAATAATCCTTGGCTCGATCATACACTCCCTTTTTTTTCTGTTCCAATCCAAGAATGAAATGTGGAAGACCGTAATTGGGATTCTCCTGCTGCAGTTTGATAGAAAAGACCTTTTCATTCTCCTTCGTCAACCCATACTCTTTCCCCATACTCTTCTTTTTTTTCTTAAGGATCTCATCAAACACAGGGATATACCGGTGGCACACCTTTAGGGCTTCTTCGACATTTTCCTGTTGATAAAAAACAAAACTCAAAAGTATAAGAGCTTCAGGATCATCCGGGAATTGCATGAGTTCTTCATTCAATAGCTCAATGGCTCTGTCATTCTCCTCCAGCCGGAAGTGACAGAAGGCCATCTTGGTCCTTATGCCCTTCCTGTTGGGTTCCTTAAGCATGACCTGTTCGAAGCCAGATGTGGCCATTCTGTAGTTCATAATATCCATATTTTGCTGAGCCTTTTTTTCGGTGATGTCCTCAGAATAGACTTGGGACAGAGCAAGTCCCATGAAACAAGCGAGTAAAAAAAGACCTAAATATGTGCGTCCCATCATTATCTATTATTTATCAATCCGCTGAATAACACAACAGTCATTGACTATAAAAGCATCTCCGAAACCGTGATGGCAGGAATCATATTGCGTCATTGAGTGTTCCAATTGTGTGGTGGAGAAAACCGTGAGAAGGGCTGGACGGGCATGGCACATCTCCCTGAGGGAGATGTGAGGGAAGCCCCCACGTCTGAGCGAAGTTTCCTCGCTGGGGAAACTGAGCGTGTTTTCGAAATCACCAATTGAAACACTCGGAACGTCATTCATCACGGATTTGGAGATGCATCTTGTGGCTATTTTTTAACGATAGTACACACGGAATGCATTGTGTATAATTAAAGAAGGTTTATATTTTGAAATGCTACATTTATTGATGAGGGGAAATCTTCATTTGATGTCCAGCAACATGAGGAGAGGACTATGAAAAAGGGACTATTGTTTTTCCTCTTATGTTTCTGTTCTTTATTTTACTGGTTGTATGGAATCCAGCAAGTCAAGCATGAAGTTGCGGTCAGGCTGGTCCTTGTGGATGTCATTGCCACAAAGGATGGGGAATTTGTCAAAGATCTCACTGTGGAGGATTTTGAAGTCAAAGAAGACGGCAAGAAAATCCCGATCAATTCTTTTGAACTCATAAGCTTTGAGAAGAGAGAATTGTCCATCCAGGAACAAGAGCCTCAACGCTCTGAACGCCCTCAGAAGAAACTCGCAGTGATCTTCGATGGAATCAATGCTTGGGAAAAAGATATTCAGGAAAACATTGATAAAATTGTCGATGAGTTGGTCCCCCTCGTCAAACTCGGCAATGAAGTTATGGTCTGTCAGCTCAATGAGGCAAAAGGGATGGAGGTTCTCCAGCCCTTCACATCAGATGAAGGTGCCATCCGGACGGCTGTTGCGAGTGCCACGGGCAATATGTGGAATCCAGGACAGGACATATTCTCAACAAAAATCGACGAGTGGGCCCGTGTTAAAGACCCCTGGTACAGGAAGTGGGAGTCCACCAGCGCCGATGTGGCATGGGAGCCAAAAAGTCTAACTTTTCTTGGACAGTTGCAAGTGGAGTGGACCACCTAACTCCATTATTTGCAAGACATTTTTTCAAGAAACCTCAATATCGTAGTGCCACAGGAATGGCATTAATCACTTGACATGTCAGAGGATATAAGGTATATATTTGGAGTGTCCTATTCAGGAGGCTTCAATGTTTGCTCGCATAAAAAAATCAGGTAAATACCAATACTTACAG
>CAZIMJ010000136.1:0-3502 GCA_964540205.1 uncultured Eubacteriales bacterium
TGCTTTAGCATGTCCATTGTAACTGGCACATATAAAAAGTGATAGATAATATTGTCGGCATAATTTATGAATAATTCAGGTGAGTTGGGATATCGATAGATTCACGATATGAACACAAGATGTGATTTTATTTTTTGTGCGTTGGAAAGAATTTGACAAAGGCAAATTTTCATTATAAAAAGAAGAAGAAAAATTTAAGTTGGGGGAACTGTAATGCTTGACATCTGCCCATTATTGATGATCGCGGTCAAAGAGCCTGGATTCATATCAGACATAGAAGAAAAACAAGCCAGATGCCTTAGGGGGGACTGTGCTTGGTTTGTTGCCAACGAAGATCAGGGGAAGGAAGGATGCGCCATCAAGGTCCTGGCGGAATCTCTTTATCCTGCAACTTCCAAGACTAATATCGATTAGCCTGAGATTGTCGTTCTTCCGGCCTTCGATGCCGGGTCCAGGAGGGGATTCTGTCATTTTGAGATTTACAACTGGACCAGTATGAATTGAAACGCCACCCATCTTTTACACTCAATCAATTTTTCCATAAGAGGTGCGACTAAACCTACGCATTATTATGGATAATTGTATTCTAGGCGCAAGCCAGGGTTCTGTCGCTTCCAAACGCGATCGACTCGTTCACAAGAGCCTGAATCGGGCGTTTGATACTCTCAGAGAGGGGAACTATGCACTGGTGTGTTCGCACACAGAAACCACTCTCCTCAATAAAATGTGCCGAGTTATCGTTGATCTGGGTGGATATCCCTTTGCCTGGATCGGATTCCCCGAAAACGGTCGATATAAAAAGGTTCATCCTGTCGTTTATGCGGGAGATGAGAAGGGATATCTGAGTTCGATCGAGTTAACCTGGTCGCAAATCAAGCGGAATAAAGACCCTGCGGGAACAGCTATTCAGACAGGCGAGGTCAGCATAGAAAAAAACCTGGCGAAAAAAAATGGCTTCACACCCTGGAAGACAGAAGCGTCCAAGCGGGGATTTTTGTCTTCAGTCGCTTTCCCTCTGATCCGGGACGATCGGACACTGGGAGCAGTCAATATCTTTTCTGGAGATCCAAAGAGCTTCGGAAACGAGGATCTTGTACTTTTATCAGCCCTGGCAGAAGACCTTTCCTACGGAATTGCAGCCATTCGTACGCGAGAGAAAAAGAAGACGGTCGAGGAAAAACTCAGGGAGAGTCAGGAAAGATTACAGAGAACCATTGAAGTCACCATCCAGGCACTCTCAACGACGATCGAAATGCGCGATCCTTACACGGCCGGGCACCAACGACGAGTGGCCGCGTTGGCATCGGCCATCGCAGAAGAAATGGGCCTCGCCAAAGAGAAGATCGAAACCATCAATATCGCTGGAGTTATTCACGATATCGGCAAGATCTATATTCCCGTTGAGATATTGACAAGGCCCGGCAAGCTGAGCGAGTACGAATTGAACATCATCAAAGCTCACCCTCAATACGGCCATGACATCATGATTGAGACAGAAGTTCCTGAGCCAGTCGCAGAGATCGTTCACCAACATCATGAAAGAGTGAACGGCTCCGGTTATCCGGATGGCAAGAAGGGTGAGGAGATCCTTCTGGAATCAAAAATATTGAGCGTCGCGGATGTCGTTGAGGCCATGTCCTCGCACCGCCCCTACAGGCCAGCTCTAGGTCTTGATGTAGCGCTGGATGAAATAAAGAACCATAAAGGTATCTTCTATGATCCTGAAGTGGCTGATGCCTGTTTAGAACTCTTCGAAAAGAAAGGCTATGAGCTGATCCCGGAGAGTCAGTCCCCGTTTCACCACTGATCCCTTCCTTTTCCAACCTGAATTATTCATAAAAGCTGCTGCCAAATTTATATTCTAAAAGCATTCAACATCTTATTGTCAGCATCTTTTACCCTTCGGGCGAGCTGATCTCACTACAAAGCCTTCGTTGTAGCCCACTTGCGTGCAGTTCACTACAGCTTCGTGGGCCACTGCCTCGACCTTAATGTTAGGGTGGGTTGGGTTGGCCTCAACTCGTGAATAATTCAGGTTAGTTAGAACCACGAGAAGAGTGTAAGGCCAAATTGCCATTTATTTACAGCTGGATCGTCTTCATTTAAATATTTTGCAGTCTCCCCACTCACAAAGATCCTAATCTTGACTTCACTTCCGAATTCTCCAAAAATAGTGAGACTCCCCTTGAATATATCTGCATTAACTCTGGTTTTTGCATTGGCACCAAAGTTCAAAGATCTTTCAACGGTGTTAAAACCTACGTTTGCACCTACATTATACGTGTGTGTGAAGTTCGGGCCGCCAAAGACATCGAACCTGATCGTTTTATCGAGTTTTTCAAAGAAAGGCTGATTTCTAAGGCCAACTCCCAATCCAAGATTCGATGTGAATGTTAGGTCGACGTCTACGGGCATAGTCACATCGTAAAGACAGTATCCCACAGCAAATAGATTGTCGTTTATTTTTCGCTCATACTGGAGTGAGAGAGGATATTCGATTGTTTCAGGTCTAAAGATGTGGAAAAATGTGTCGTCTCTAAGAATGGGGATCCGGCTGATCAAAGAAATCTGAAGCCTTCTGTCTCGTTTTTTGAAAAATTCCAGGTCGATCGCAAGTATGGACTCCATTTTATGACTATCATAAGAGGGTAAAACACGAGTCTGGAGTTCTAGCTTTTGGATGATATTATTCGCCTGCCCCCCAGATTTGAAACGCATCCCTAAATAAGTCGTGTTGTCATATTCGTAGTGTCGTGTGTTTCTCACGAACAGGTCCAGATCCTCGTTTAATGAGATAAAGAATTCCAGGTCGTGTAGAACTTTCGTGAAGTTGATCACTTTTAATTCCGCTTCGATGCCGAATTCTGTTTTGAGGATATTCGGGTATTTACAGTTCATAACAAACAAGTTGTCATACCATTCGTATCCACCGACGTAGAAGCCCCCACCAAAACCCAGCTTCATATTGTTTGTCCGGTACCATAGCCTTCCCAAGACTTCATTTGCGTCAAAAATTGTATGGTATATGCGAGACGTGATATGGCGGCAAAAATGATTCAAGCTGCCCTCTATACTCAGCGAGTTTGTAAAGTTGTATAGCACCCCTGCTTTGATCCAGAAATCAACCTCTCCTTTGAGCTGGCTGTTGATGCGTTGATAATAGTTGACCTCGGTGAATATGGTGCCCTTCTTCATCGGAAATTCGAACCGGACATAAGGGCGGAAGAACCGCCGCTCATGAGAATCTGCACCGAGCTCGATCTTGGCTTGTGCATGAGTTTTATCTTGTGCGACTGGACCTTGGTCAGAAAAACATGTTAGGGATGTCAAAATAAAACAGATGATGAATAATAATCTTGAGATGGACATGTTATCACTGGAGATACTGATTATAGCGATTTTCATTGTTCGATTCAAAAAAGGTACTGTCACCTTTTTTCATTAAATGTAGGGACCGTTTCCCAAACGGTCCGTTCGGGGAACGAACCCTACAAAAGTGGAA
>CAZIMJ010000137.1:0-3329 GCA_964540205.1 uncultured Eubacteriales bacterium
ATTTTTTATGAATAGTCCAGGTTCAGTAATATAGTTATAGTGGAACAATTAAGGGTGCGCTTTTTGGCGGGGATCTTCGTTGTATCTGCAGCTACCCTCTGTTTGGAGATCACTCTTACCAGGTATTTCAGCATTTCCCAGCAGTACCACTTTGCATTTCTAGTAGTCAGCATCACGTTCTTGGGATATGGGGCAAGCGGTTCTGCAATGACTATTTCTAAGCGTATTTTTGTTCATGATAGAGACAAGGTTTTATCCTATACGTCTCTGGCTTTTGCCTGTTCTGTGGTTTTTTGCTTTCTCCTGTGTAACAGGATCCCCTTTGATTTCATCCAGCTTGCATGGGATGCCCATCACGTGGTTTTAATTCTTCTGTATTATGTCCTTCTCAGTGTGCCTTTTTTTTTCGCTGGGCTGACGATCGCTTTGGCCATCGCCAACACTCCTGCCCAAGTGAACAAGATCTACTTTTCCGACCTTATCGGTGCTGGTTGCGGCATCATTCTTGCTGTATTGATCTTTCTTCCAAAAGGAGATCGTGGCGTCATCCTGATCATCTCTCTCCTTGCACTTGTAGCTGCAGCACTCTTTAGCGAGAGGCAAACCCTTCTCTATAAAATCTTTCTTGGTTTCCTTCTGACTGGGGGGATGGGTCTCTTCCTATCCTCACCAGCCTGGTTGAGTTTCAGGATATCCCCATTCAAAGCGCTCCCTCTCGCTAATCAATACTCAGAGGCAAAAACACTTCTCACCAAGTGGAACGGTATTTCACGCATTGACATCATCGAATCTCCAGCTGTGCGCTTTGCCCCTGGACTCAGCCTTCTATACACAGATGTGCTCCCCACACAAGTGGGCCTATCTGTCGATGGAGGAGACCTCACGGCTGTGACAAGTTTTAAAGATCGAGACGCACCAACTCTCAAATTCCTGTCCTACCTGCCCTCATCTTTTCCCTATTTAATCGCCAAAAATCCCAAGGTTCTCATTTTAGAGCCCAAAGGAGGATTGGATGTTTTGACTGCACTCCAGAATGGGGCTGCAGACATCACTGTGATCGAAAACAATCCACTTATCGTGAGCATACTCCGTAACGAACTTGCTGCGTTTTCAGGGGATATCTACAATGGAGATCAGATTCATATCGTCTCATCAGCCAGCCGAACAGCCGTAGAGAAGGACAAAGAACTCTACAATCTCATCGTTCTCTCCCTGACCGATATTTTTGGGTCTACAGGAACGGGCTTGTTTGGATTCGGTGAAAACTATCTTTATACTGTCGAATCCTTCATGAGCCTTTTCAAAAGATTATCTTCAGATGGGATTATCAGCATGAGCTTTTATCTGCTGCCCCCTCCGAGACAGGAATTGCGTATATTGGCAACGTGGATCGAGGCCCTTGAAAGAGCAGATAAAAATCCTGCTTCACATATCATTGCCATCCGCAGCTGGGGGACGATCAGTTACTTTGTAAAAAAGAGCCCTTTCACAGGATCAGATATTCAGAAACAGAAGGACTTTGCAGACAAACTCCGATTTGACCTTGTGCACTATCCTGGAATAAGAGCCAACGAGGCCAACATCTACAACATGTTTGAAAAACCTATATACTATGAATACTGTCTGAATTTACTCACTCCTGATCGGAGAGAAGAATTCACAGACAAATACCTATTCCAGATCAGACCCGTCTCGGACGAACGTCCGTTCTTCTATAACTTCTTCAAGCTTGGCAAAATCAAAGCAACATTCCGATCACTCGGCCAGAAACTCTTACCTTTCTTCCAGGGCGAATTTTTGGTGCTCTTGATTCTTATCCAAGCTATCGTGGTAGCGTTTATCCTGATTCTGCTGCCACTCCTCGCTTCCCAAAGAGAGAAGAAGGACTCGGATCTAAAACAGGGGATCTCTCAAAATGTATTTTTCTACTTCGGGTTAATCGGTATGGCATTCATGTTCGTGGAGGTCACGCTGATCCAGAAGTTCATCCTCTACCTGGGACATCCTCTCTATTCATTCAGCGTCATCTTATTCTCACTCCTTTTCTCTTCTGGGCTGGGCAGCTTGCTCTCAAAAAAAATTCTTGGTGAGAATATTATTAAGAATCTCCGATGGTGTTTCATCTTTTGCAGCATGTTAATATTCGCGTCCTATTTTATTTTCCCCGCTATTCATGAAAATCTCATCGGAGTCCGCCTCGGATACAGGATCTTTCTGACTTTCCTATCCATCTTCCCCGTGGGCTTTCTCATGGGATTTCCTTTTCCTTCGGGCATTAGGCTCCTTGATCAAGCCGGGAATAGATGGATCCCGTGGGCGTGGGCCATCAATGCCTTTTCTTCCATCATCAATTCTGTTGTCGCTTTGCTGATCGCGTTTATAGGAGGGTACAGTCTTGTGCTTTTTCTTGCAGGAACTGGCTATCTTTGCGCACCCCTCTTCCTCAACTTCTCCCCAAAAACTAGATCCCACACCTGATTCAGAGGAGATTGGTTGAGCGACATCGGAAGATTTATCGCTTTTGGGCTTCTCCGGTCATGGGGACAAAACGAACACCTAAAACATGCTTGACTTCTGGTTTTCCCTTCACTTTTGTCACTAGAGCCAAAGTCTGATAGTAAAGAGTGCTTCCCAAAGGGATGATCAACCTCCCCCCTTCCTTCAATTGGTTCAGCAGTGGTGGAGGAATGTGATTCGCTGCACATGTCACGATAATGGCATCAAACGGAGCATGCTCCTCCCATCCAAAGTAGCCATCTCCGTGTTTGACTTGAATTGAGCTGTAACCCAAACTTTTAAGTGTTGCAGAGGCTTTTTCTGCCAAGTTCTCTTTGATTTCTATGGAATAGACCTTGTCTGTGAGTTGAGCGAGAACTGCAGCCTGATAGCCAGACCCTGTCCCGACCTCCAACACCTCCTCGTCTCTTTTAAGGTCGATATATTGGGTCATCAACGCGACGATGTAAGGCTGAGATATGGTCTGTCCCTCATCGATGGGGAGGGGATGGTCAGCATAGGCTTGGCTTCGGTATTGAGGATCAACAAACAGATGCCGAGGGACCGTCTTCATGGCATCCAGCACTCTTTGTTCTGTGATATCACGAGAGGCCAGCTGTTTTATGACCATTTCGTTTCTTTTTTGTGTGTATCTGTCCTCCCAGGAATTCAAAACCAAGCCCGGTCCCACCACAAAAAGGGCTACTAAAAAACACACCCTCACTTTTTTAATCAATGCCATATTCCTCTCCCATCTGATCGCCAATCTATCCTAAACTATTCATAAAAAATGTCGATACTTTGTTTAACAAAAGCAATAACGATCATTTACA
>CAZIMJ010000138.1:0-15893 GCA_964540205.1 uncultured Eubacteriales bacterium
TACCAATGGCCAATCCCATGAGGTTTATGAAAGAGTAGCCTTTGTAGCGCTTGAGATTGCGGAATGCGGTTTTGATGTAGTTTCTTATCATTCTAGAGATACCTTTCCAAGGACTTTATAGGCCGTTCCAAAATCTTCAGAGATATTATACGCGTAATATATCCCGAGAGCTATAGATCATGGGCCATAATGCGTCGGCCATCATAGTTAATTGCGTTTCTTCGTTTCCCTGTGTTTAGTGTTCCTGAGATTGAAGCCTATCCATTGCGTGATGTCAATCTGAAAATAATCGAAATAAGAATATCTCCTTTTCGTTGAAGATGTTTTTTCAATGTGGTATAAAGAGTTTGGGAAGCAAGAATAGACCATAGCGTAGATAATAGTGAGCACAAAAATAGTCATAGTGGATGATGATAGGGCAACTCTTGCTCTGCTTGAGAGAAACCTGATCATGCGTGGATTTTGGGTTTACAGTGCCAAAGATGGAGAGGAGGGTTTCGACTTGATCAACAAGGAGCACCCAGACCTCGTTATCAGTGATATGCTCATGCCAAAGATTCATGGCGTGGAACTCTGTAAAACGATTAGAGCGACTCCGGAATTGGAGAAAACAAAGATCATTATGATGACTGGTGTTTACAAAGGTCGATTTGGCTTGGAAGAGGCATTTGATAGTGGGGCAGACTATTTTATCACCAAGCCCATTAATATGGATAATCTTCTAAGAAAAATATTTGAATTGTTAAAAATAAATGAAGAGGAATTCCAAAAAGAATTCGTAAAAAACTCATCTGATGACGATCAAAGCTGATGCTGATTGGGGACGGGCCTCCGGAACTTATTAATAATAAATAAATTAACTCCAATTATCGTAATTACTCAATAACTTGTGGCCGAAGGGGATGCGCGAGGGGAAGAGGAAGCGATTATTTTCTGAAGCTCTGGGATAGCATTAGTCTGATAAATTCGATCCTTAAGAAAATTCCAAAAGCTGATATTGTTTTTTCGGCATGTTCCCATTAGGCCAAGAAAGAGATCTGAAGCCCTGGCTCCGGCTGTGCTGCGATGACAGTTTCTGATTTTCCGCTGCACCACTTTTTCACGAACGTCCAGCTCGCAGGGATTATTGTGGAGAGGTATCTGGGGGAAAGACAGGACGGTCAGCAGCTCCGTTTTTTGTTGGAGGAGTTTTTTGATACGTTGATCCAGCGCATAATAACCCGCTTCCGGCTTAAAGACTTTGTCAAACTCCCGCCACAGCCGCAGCTTGTCTTTTCGGCAGGGGGCCTGTTTATACTGGTTCAGCTTTTCATAGTAGGTCCACAGGGTATCCAAAAATTGATCCAAGGTGTGTCGAAATTTCGGAGTTAATGGATCCAAGGTTTTAAAATGCCGCGCCACATGAACCCAACACAACTGAAGATAGGCGGTCAGCCCTTTGAATTGCTTGGCATCGTCGCATACCAGACGTTTCGTGGAGTTATCAGCCCAGAAAGCTGCGATCGCAGCAGCCTCGCGGACATAGCGAAGGGCCTGAGGATTAAAGTGAAGGATATCCGGATGGCCGAGCACTTTCTCTTCGAACTCCTGGTCATTGGAATAGACATGCGTCTTGAATCGCTCCAGGATCGTGACCAGGGTAGTGTGGGGAAGTTTTCTTCTAACATAAGCGATCGCTTCCTCATCAATGCGATAGCGGAGCGTATCAATTTGCCACAGAGCGCGTAAGGCTGCGAGCCGGTTTTTATGTTTCCCGGTACGATATGCCACGAAACTCTCATTGCCGGTGACGATGGTGGCTCCGTTTTTTCCTTGAAGCCTGGCGCCGGTGTCATCGATATGCTGATAGCCATGTTTTTGGACTCCCTGACGGCAGGCTGCTTCGTTCTCTGCCTGGAATCGGGCAGCACTGGTCACGAGAAGAAAGGCCACCTCACCTTCCGAGATTCGGACGCCCATTCCAGAAAGAAAAGTCTGTAACAGTTTCTGTGGCATGCGTGCCTGATAATGGAGGGCCAGAACGAGATGTCTGATCCCTGGTCCAAAACTGCTACCCTCATAGCCCGGAGGAAGCTGCGATTCGTAGGTTTTTCTCTCCCGGACCGAATAATAACGTTCGAGCTCAAATTCGATATTGTCCAGCTCGATGCGAAGATCCTGAATGACGATCCTGCGGGTTCCTTTATAACGGGCATCTTTTGGTAAGAGTTCTTTTGAGATCGGGAGGCGAACTCTCCGGGTGATGGTGATGGTCTTTTTGGATTTTTTCCACCTGCTCCGTCGTTGTTTCTTTGTGGCGGGTGGATCGTCAGGGAGGGAGGGCTTGATATTGGGCCGCCCCTTCTCACCTTTGAGCCGGCGGATCTCGTCCTTCAAGGTTTGAATGAGATTCTTCAACTCTTTGTTTTCCTCTTCAAGATTGAGAGTCCGAGTCGTCAATTTGGCGATGGCCCGGATCAAAGATTCCTGGTCAAGCTTCTGGAGGTTGTTCTCTGTGGATGATCTGTCTCTTGACGTGACCATAATGTAAGTATACAATATGGCATTATGAAATACAATACCGAAATACAAAAAAAACAAAAAAAATTGATCAGGTCATTATCTCACATCGGCCCGGTGATCGAAGGCTCCTTGTCAACGGTCCAAAGAATCTGCGGTAATCCCCGATGTCAGTGCCGCACGGATCCAGCCAAGAAACATCCGGCGATGTATCTGACTTGGAAAAAGAATCAAAAAACCCAAGCACTCTATATCCCAGTGGCTAACCATAAGGAGGCTGAACTCTGGAGTCAAAACTATAAAAAACTGAAAAAACAGATTAGAGAAGTCTCAGATTTCCACAAAAAATTGCTTCGATCAAAATAAACCCTCGAGCTCTCGTACCGACCCTCTTGCCACAACTTATTGAGTAATTACCTTTTTTGGCCTTATCTCATTTATTTTCAAATAGTTGTCGAGGCCCGTCCCCATTTACCTTTAAGCATTTAGGCATTTTACTCGAAGCGTAAAGAGTGCACGGGATCTGAGGTTGCAGCACGAATTGAGTGATAGCTTATCGTCAGGAGAGCGATTGCCAAGGTCATCCCTGTCGATAGGATAAACGTCCATAAACTCATATTGGCACGGAAAGGGTAATTCTGCAGCCAAATTCTCACAGCAAAATAGGCCATCGGCCAAGCAATAACATTAGCGTAGAGCACCCAACGCAAAAATTCCTTGCTCAATAGATAGACGATACCTATAACGGACGATCCCAGAACCTTTCGGATTCCGATCTCCTTGGTTCTCCTCTCGGCAACAAAAGCGGACAGGCTAAAAAGGCCCAAACAGGAAAGAATCACAGAAAGGAAACCAAAATATTTAAGGATCTCCGCTAATCGTTTTTCCTGATAATACTGAGCGGCAAAAGACTCATCCAAAAATTCATACTCAAAAAGAAAATCCGGACACATCTCGGACCAAGTCGTTTCTATATGAGAAATACACCGACTGATATTATGGCCGGAGATCTTGATGTGTGCAAAACGCACCCAACGATCATACCATCCGATGGCCAGTGGAATAATCGCGTTATGCAAAGAGTTGAAATGATAATCTTTAACAACTCCGATGATCTCACTTTCCCCAAAATTAGCGAACACCTGCTCCCCTACCGGAGAATCAAACTCTAGAAACTTGGCTGCCGTCTCATTGATGATGTATTTCCTTCCTATATCCGTCCTTAATTGCCAAGAAAGATTCCTCCCATCCACAAGCTCGAGTCCCATCAGATCCATATAATCAGGATCTGTAGTGATTATCTTCATGGACTTCCGTTTTCCTCTAACGGCCCAAGTGTTGGTGTTCGTGATAAGACCTGGTTTTTGTCCGGCAAAAGAGACTTTGAGAATATCGGGATATTGCAATAACCTCTGCTTAAAAAGTTCCTTTCTTCCCCTCAGAAGATCCCCTTTGAGATGAACATTTAGAATCTGATCTTGATCAAATCCAAGATCTGAGTTCATCATGAAATTGACTTGACGGAAGATAGTCAGAGTCCCGACGATCAAGAAAATGGCAATAGTAAATTGAAAAACGATCAAAACTTTTCGAAAGAGAGAAGTTTTGATACTTCCTCGGCCAAATCCTTTCAATGTATCATGGGGAGTTAACGCAGAAAGATGTAAGGCTGGATACATACCAGAGACGAATCCAGTTAAAACGAATAGGGATAAGATTCCCAAGATCAGATGCACATTAAAAAAATCCACGCTCAAATTTTCACCCAACAGGTGATTGAATCTTGGAAGTGCAAAACGAACCAGTATCATGGAAAGGCCCAATGCCAAAAGAACCAAGAATGACGTTTCCCCCAAGAACTGTCTGATGAGATTTCTCCGGTTCGCACCAACCACCTTTCTGATGCTGATCTCTTTTTTTCTTGCTGAAGACCTGGCTGTTGTTAAATTGATGAAATTCACACAGGCAATCAGAAGAATGAACAGAGCGATCGCGGAAAAGAGGAATACCATTTGTTTATTTCCATGGCGCACTCCTTTTTCGGCCTTCAGATTTCTGGCGAAGTAAATCTCACCGAAGGGTCTGAGGATAAAATCGGTCTCCTCGAATTCAGCTCTCGCCACAGATTTGAGAATATCGTTGATCGATCTACTGACTTTGCCCTCAAGCTGTTCGACATCCACATTTTTTGCAAGTCGTAGATATATCGGGTAGTTCCAGTTATGCTCATTAAGAAAACGTTCCCTGTCTTTAATCGCCGTGAGATCCTCAAAGGGAGCTAGAGCACTTATCTCTAAATGAAAGTCTTCGACATCTGTAATTACACCTGTCACAATAAAATCAAACGTATTATCGTATCTCACCAGCTTCCCAATCGGATTCTCACTCCCAAAGATCCTTTGTGCTTCGCTCTCAGTGAGCACGAGTGAGAACGGAGCCTCTAGAGCTTTTTCGGGAGAACCTTGGATGAAAGTCAAACTAAACACATCAAAAACACTCCTGTCGGTAAAGACAAATTTATCCATCTCATATAAGTGATCTTTGTATTTTAATGTGGGCGTCTCCCAGGAGTTAAACTGAACAAATTCGAGTATTTCTGGATATTGCATCAAAGGATTCCTGAAGGCTGTAGGCATGTCGACCCAATCCACAGCCTCAAGCCGATAGATACAATCTTTGTGTTCTTGCGATCTATCAAATCTGAACTGATGACTAACCCATACGTAGATGAGAATTGCACAGGTCATTCCCACAGCCAAACCGGATACTTTGATGAAAGATACCCATTTGTGGTGTCTTATATTTCTGAATGCGGTTTTTAGATAGTTTTTAAACATCATCAAGCTCCAATATGTTCTGTTTTTGATAGTAATGGGAATGAGCAGCATTATCTGAAGCCAATACCAAAAAAAAGCGGAGATCCTTCCCTTTTCTTGGAGCTTAAGCTCATACCCTTCCTCAAAATCGCCGAGGATCTCTATGCGTTCCTCTTTTGATGAAAACAAAATCAACAGCCTATGACCGATCGAATGCGGTTTGTTTCTCAGTCTACACATAGGGGTCTTCTTATGTGAGTTTATTTGCTGATATATCTTTCCATATGTTTCTGTGCACCTGATTGATCTCGGCGAGAGCTGCTTTCCCTTTTTGTGTAATCTCATAAAGGCATTTATGACGCCCTCCCCTCTCGGAAGTGGGCTCTCCTTTTTTTTTCTTTACATATCCTTTGCGAGTAAGTTTGTGAAGAGGTTCATAAATAGAGGCAAAGGACCATTCACTGCCAGTTGCTTTACGAATATGTTCTCTGATGGAAATTCCGTAAGCATCCCCCTCAAGTTTTAGAACAGCGAGGAGGATGATCTCTTCAGACCTGGATAAAAGCCGCATGTTCTCCTCCATCGATCAACGTGTGATTCACAGTGTCCTCATTTTAACTTCTATTTTTATCGGAAACCGATACTTATCTTTATAGACGGCCACAACAAGGAATGGTTGCTAATAAATTAATACTGGAAGCAAAAAAATGTTTCTTAGAGTGCTCATTTTCCCCCCAAAAAAGACATTTTAAAGCCAAAATAGCATCTTTTATTAGCGTTATTTTGTTTATTTTCAAATAGATGTCGTGGCCCGTCCCCCTTTATACCTTTATATTTATAAAAAAAATAATTATTATCTTAATATCTGCTATAAACTTTGCTACAATCTTGGTAGTTATGTATGACGTTAAGATAAAAATCACGCGCTCATGGGGAAAAAGGAAATCTGATTCCCCCCAAATAAAGGAAAGATCCGACAGACGAAAATATCCGCGTGTCGATTTTATAAGAAATGCAAGCTATCAGTTATCCCAGTCTTCTCGGTTTGGAGTCTTCACCCAAGACATTAGCCAGACCGGGATGTGCCTCCTTCTCGATAACGAAGTCTACCCCGGCATGATCCTCAGCCTCAATTTTGAGCTGCCAGGACAATCCTATAAACCCATAGATACGCTCGCCGAGGTCATCTGGCAGGACAACTACCTCACAGGTGTTAAATTCATCCCATCCCCGACTGAGAGCACTATCTGAAGATTTTGCGCATCAAAAACTGAATTTGACACCCACTTTAAAGGCAATTCCTGAAAGACTGATCTCAACCTTTCTGACATTCCGATAGTCGGGATCTGATGGTTCATCGTCCGATAATTCAAGGTTAGGATAATACTTGCCAGTATCCTCAGCAAAGATGTCAAAACGATAATTATTCCTTTTTTCATACGATCACTCCTTCGAAATTTGACATTCATAAATGACTATGGAGAATTTCCATCCAATTCATCCGCAATTTATATGCCAAAACATCATTTATGGTGTAAAGAGAGCGGCTCCATCAACCACTACGTAAATAATGTTTACAGGTGTAACACACACCGTCCGAATCTGGTACAACAACGATGTCGATGTTGCTTTTAGAGGGATTTGGATCGCGTATCAACAGGTAGTACCCAAAAATTTAGGGCCTGTACATCCTCAAGCACACCATAAATTTCTAAAACAGGTCTGAGGTTGTTGACACCTCCGCTCTTTCCTTGATATTCTTTTCCCAGTCGAATCAAAGGGGAAGACCATGGCAAACAAGTGCCCCAAGTGTCAGACGGATAATCCGGATGCCCTAAAGTTTTGTGGTGAGTGTGGGACCCAGCTTCTCTCACCCAAAGATATCGATATCACAGAAACGATCGAAGCTTCCAGAGAAGAATTGACAACCGGATCCACCTTTGCAAGTAGATGTCAGATTATTGAAGAGAAGGGCCCTAAAGTCACAGCCATCGAGCGTTACATTGGTTTAATAAATAGATTGCCCAACCTGGATGATTCAGGTTAATTAGGAGGAAAAATCATGGAACAAGAGATCAAATGCCCAGATTGTGGGAGCACTTCAATTATCGAACATGTCGTCATGGTAGATATGGAGGAAAAGAAAATCTACAGGTGTTTGGCATGTGGTAAAGAGTTCAGTGCGGAGGAACTGTAGCTGGTACGCCCTAGTTGACGACATTAGAACTTGTGTTTTCAAGCAAGGCGTAGCTTCAAAGTTGAAAAATCTGAGAGAAATACTTACATCTTAATGAAGTGAGACCAAAAAAGAGCAGTTTACTTCAACCCCGCCAGCCTCTCCCTCACATCCCTCACTTCAGCAGTCCCAGGGTTAGCATTCTTCCAGAGGTTGGGGAATTTCACGTAATGCTATATGGCTTTGGATAAAATTAATCCAGATTGATCTTCTTCAGCATCGTCTCAAACCTCGGATCTGATCGAATATTATCAAGTACTGGATCTACTTTAAGAAAAAGAATATAGACATCACGTGATTCATTCGCCTTTTCAAGCCATTGGAATGCGAGATCTCCCTTATTAAGAGCTGAGTATATGGATGCTATTAGATACGGCGATACGTATTTCTGATTGATTTGCTCCTCCAACTCATAGATGATCTTTTTTGCATCATCTCTTCTTCCAGATTTTGCATAAACATATCCTAGCTTTGCTTTATAATCCTGGACACTTTCTGCCAGAGCTACTGCCTTCTCCAATTCAACAATGGCTTCCTCATATTTCCCTATTGCCGCATATGTTTCCCCTAAATTGCTGTGAGCCATGGCATTATCGGGAAATAATTCAACATTTTTTTTGTATTGTTCTAAAGCATCCTCATAACGGCGGGAAAAGTACAATGGATCTCCTAGCCAGTTATTTATGACAATTGATAGTGGATCGAGCTCCTGGGCTTTTCTCATTTCTGCTAAGGATTCATCGAATTCGCCTCTGCACACAAGATTGTATGCATACCAATGATGAGCTGTCGCATACCCCGGGTTCAGCTCGATAGCTCTTTTATACTCTCGCTGTGCTCCTTCCCAGTCAAACTCCAACTCTTTAATTGATGCCATTGAAGTATGTACCTCGGCGAGGGTGTCGTCTATTTCCAAAGCTTTTAAAACCGCCTCCTTGGATTTCTCATAAGCTTCCTCTAGGAGCACTGAACTGAACATTGGAAGAACATTATATGTGTCGGCAATGCCAGTATAGGCCTTAGCATAGGTAGGATCTTCTTCGAGTGCCTTCTCAAAGTATTCGAGGGCCTTATACAAATTTCCTTCTTCTCTGCTGTCCCAAAGCCTTCGTCCCTGTAAGTATAATCTGTAGGCTTCTATATTTTCTGTTGTCTTTTTCTTTAGCTTCTCTGAATCTTCGGCTGAAAGATTGACCGCAAGAGCATTTACGATCTGCTCTGCGATTTCGCTTTGGATATCAAAAATCTTCTCCAACTTCCGGTCATAGGTATCTGTCCAAATCTGAAAGCGGTCATCGGCATTGACTAATTGAGCGATGACTCGAATATCATCCTCCTGTTGCCGGATGCTTCCGAGAAGGATGTTCGCAACATCCAGTTCCTGACCGATCACTTTGATGTCTTTATTTGAGTCTTTATACTGCATGATTGAGGTCCTGTTCATCACTTTCCATCCGGGGAGACTTGAAAGCTTTGAGATGATATCATCTGTCATCCCTAGGCATAAAACCTCTTGGTCTTTTTGAGGGCTAAGATCTTCGAAAGGGAGTACGGCGATTGATAGTTTAGCTTGTTCTGGAGGAGCCGCTTCTTTTTTTGGCTGGAACTGCCAGATTATGACGGCAATTATTGCTAGAGCAATAATTATTACGGCTGGAACTAATAACCTCTTCAATCCAAAAGTTACGGTTATTTCTTTTGAGGTGGGGGACTTTCTCCTAGGGATTGCCCTATCAGTAGTTGGAATGCCTTTTTCAATATTCTCAAGCTCAGACTTCAATTCCCCTGCACTTTGATACCTGTTCTCCTTATCCTTTTCCAAACACTTCAGTATCAAGTGGTTTAAGTCATCAGATACCTGGGCATTGTATTCCTTCGGGCTCTTCGGCATTTCATTCTTGTGCTTAACTCCTACTGCAAAGGGAGTATCCGCCTCAAAAGGAAGCTGGCCTAACGTCATCTCATACAGGATTATGCCTAATGAATAAATATCCGATCTTTGATCAGTATCTTTCCCCTCCACCTGTTCAGGAGACATGTATTCCGGTGTCCCTATCATCACGCCCGCACCTGTGATACCTTTCGACTCAAGAGATCGAGCGATGCCAAAATCCATAATCCGTACGTTTCCCTCTTTATCGATCATGATGTTGCTTGGTTTAAGATCCCTGTGCAGGACTCCTAATCTATGTGCCTCTGCTAATCCGTCACACACCTGTTTTGCTATAGTAATTGCAGTTCCTATATCTAATCTTCTTGCTCTCCTTATAAAGCTCTTTAAATCCTCTCCTGAAACATACTCCATTGTTATGTAATAGGAGCCTTCTTCTTTATTGAGGTCATACATGCGACAGATATTCTTGTGAGAAATATCGCGGGCTGTTTTCAGTTCGTTCCTAAAACGTTCGATGGTCTTTTTATCAGAGGCGATTTCTGGCTTTATTAGCTTTAAGGCTATCTTGGCTTTAACTTCTTTGTCTAAAACTTTATAGACCTTGCCCATCCCTCCTTTGCCAAGTTCTTCAATAATCTGGTAACGTCCTGCAAAGGTAGAGCCAGTTGTGAGCTCTTCTTTGGCTGCTTCAAGGGTCTGTGTAGGAATAGGAGTTTCTTTTGCAGGTGTTAATTGAGTCCCGCACTCACCACAGAACTTTACCGTATCTGGATTCTCTGCTTTGCATTTAGGACACTGAGTTGTCATCGTCCCCTTCCGTGCTGAAGATAGTTTATAAATTTATGGGGACAGAGTCAATGGAGATTGTGGAATTTTCCTTTTGACCATATTTTGACCATTTCAGGTTAAAAATCACCTAAAATTGTTAAAAATGGTTAAAGGCAGGAGATGTTCTGAATGTGTTCTAACTTATTGATTTTTAACGTAAATAGCTGATAATAAAGTGGTACCCCTGGCCAGACTCGAACTGGCGACACACGGATTAGGAATCCGTTGCTCCGCCAATTCTCACCCCTTTTAGTTGACCAATAATGAATCGCATGTCACAGGTTTTGTCACAGAATCAGCTTTTTTTGGCCCTGATTCGAGCATTTCTACAGCCCTTCTTTTAGCCTCTTCGTTAGAGTGGATGTAACGCATTGTAGTGGAAATATCGGCATGTCCCATCAGCTCCCGGACAGTTCCGATAGACGCACCTTTCTCAACCAATCTTGATCCGAATGTGTGTCTTGTTGCGTCGTAAAGTCTCCGCCCATAAACACCTGCTTTTCTACACGCTCTCGCCCATGAGTTCCTAACTGTTGTGATGGGTTTTCCAGTTTTCTGGTTAAAAAGGACATACGGACTACCGTTGTTCGTCTTCAGGCGCTGGAGTTCATCAATCACAGTAAAGTACTGAAGGGATGCTCATTTTTTGCATCTGTGCACCACAACCCTTTCTACGGCTCTTAATGTAAGATTTTATGAAGGCAATAATTTTTTTCTCATTCTTTACCATGAAACCCTCCTCATCTGAGGCTGACATTCAAATAATTATCATAAGAAAAATCTTTAGTCAAAATATGATATACTACACTCGACTCTCTTTTACCGGCTGGAGAGAATTCCCACCGATGATTCCCATCATCAACCCCCTTTTGCTGACAACAGCCGGCTTTGATTTTTTAGAATCCAGAGATTAGAATATTATTATCAACAAATCGGCTATAAACAAAACTTTGGAGGTAGAAAATGCCCGTCATCCATGTAAACGTCTGGGAAGGTTTCGGACAGGAAAAAGCAAAAATCACAATCCAAAATATAACTAAGGTCTTTGTAGATTTAGGGATTCCCAATCAGGCTGTGGAAGTGATTGTGCACGAAATCCAGAAATCACACTGGGGAATCGGTGGAGAGCCTGCTTCGGAGAAGTTTAAAGACATACTTCCGTAAAAACTACCGACCTGTCTCTGTATCTTACTTTTTCTCTACTAGTGGCTCAGGAGGTTGCGGAGGATTAAGTGTAAAACCGAGTTGCATCAGTACATCTAGCACATTGAAATACACCCATTCCTCAAATATTTTCCCTCCTTTCACGCTTTCAATGACAATCCCAGAAAACTGAACCTTATTCCCTGTTGCAGGAATATCGCCCAAAGGAGTGTGAAATGGACCAGTATGAGTTGCAGCAAAAGTCCACTTCCAAATAATATTGTCATCCTTAACAATCGTCTCATCAATTGCTGCATGTAAATCAGGAAAGGCTTTATGCGTATAAGAATAATACTTCTTTAAAGCATCGAGGCCGACAATGTCTTCTGGAGTACTGCAGTCATGTATCACAACATTTTTATCGTAAATCTCATCAAGCAAGCTCAGATTGACCTCATTTCTGGCTTTTGCATAAGTATCACCAATGGCTTTCGCTTCTTCAGTAATTCCCTCTTCCCCCTGCTGACAGCTAAAAGTAAAATAAAGCAGAAAGACCAAAGGCAAAACCATTAATATTTTTTCACTAGATTCCTCCCTCATAATTCTGTTATTTTTTTCCTGAAATCCCCCCATGCTTTCGGAGCAAATCAACTATTTCATTATGCCCCTTAGATATTCCTAAATCGAGTGGAGTTTCTCCATAGCTTGTCTTTGCGTTCACATCTGCTCCCTCATCGATTAGTAGTGCTACTGCTGCGCTGCGGTTATTTCGAACTGCCAAGTGAAGAGGAGTATTTTGATTCTGCGAAAGACTTGCTTCTAGTTCAGCTCCATCTCTTATCAACACCTCAGCCACCTCTTTGTTGCCCTTACCAGCTGCTGCATGCAGTGGAGTTGCATCTTTAGTTTCCCCAGATGCGATGCTCTTTGCATTGACATCCAGACCATTCGCAATCAATTGCTCAGTCACAGCTTCATTTCCCGCGTAGAGTCCTGAAATATGCAGAAGATTAACGCCCTTGAAATTAATGTCCACATCTGCTCCAGCGTCTAAAAGCAATTTTACTATATCAGCATTACCCATTAATACAGCAAAATACAGAGGTGTGATGTCGCGGCTAGCGCCTAAATCGAATCTTCCATTTACGTCAACGCCGGCTTGGATAAGCTGATTGACTTCATCAATCTTGCCAAACATTATTGCTCTGGTCCATTTTTTTCCATGTTCTTCGGTTTCCTGTGAAATGGCTGTTAGAAATGTCACCACCAGAATTACTGAAAGTACAATGGAAATTGATTTATTCATCATCCCTCTTTCTTTTCTCATTAGCAATCCCCTTGATTTGTGATAATTAGTCAAACCTGGCAATTCATGTCAACAAAAATCACAGTCATGCCACTATATCCGAAACGAAACAAAGTGAATCCCCCTAAGCAGTCTTCAACATTCAGCTAGAAACAATCAATATTTGACAGGAGTTTAAGAGATAAACTTCACTATTCATCCTAAATGCTTGTTTTTCAGTCGTTTAAGTGCGCTTCAGGCGTAAGACCCCTATAAACCCAATGCCATATCCCCTGTATGCCAGGGTAACCACTATATTTTGTGCTTGACATGTAAGACCCTACGTGTATAATGGGGGTATGGCACATTTACACAAGAAAATAAAAAAAGGAAGACCCTACTATTATATCCGCGAGATCAAGCGGGTCGGGGGTAAACCCAAGGTCGTATCGCAGATCTATCTCGGGTCTGTCGAAAAGATCGCCAAGCAGTTCCAGCAAGCCGAGCAGGCCAGAAAGCCCCTCCGGCTCCAATCCCGCTCTTTCGGGGCCTTGTTCATTGTGCACGAAATAGAGAAAAGACTGGATACCATCGGCATCATCGACCGTATCGTGCCCCGGGCCAGTAGGGAAAAGGGCCCAAGCATTGGGGAATACTTTTTCTATGCCTGGGCCAACCGGTTAATTGCACCCAAGAGCAAACGGGCACTTTCTGATTGGTACCGCCACACGGCAGTACAGCAGGTCCGGCCGGTGTGCCTTGATGAGTTAACCTCGCAGCGGTACTGGGAGAAGTGGGACAGGGTGAGTGCCGAAGATATCGAAAATATCTGCAGGGCCTTTTTCGCTAGAGTCTGGCAGCTACAGCCACTGCCGCCGGAGTGCCTGCTTTTTGATACGACCAATTATTACACCTTCATGAGCAGTCACACAGACTCAAAACTCTGTGAGCGAGGTCACAACAAGGCCGGCAGGCACCATCTCCGCCAGATCGGGCTGGCCCTCCTGGCTGACCGGTTCACGCACCTCCCGCTTTTCTACCGGGTCTACGAGGGCAACACCCATGATTCGAAGGTGTTCCGCCGAGTGATCGATGAGCTGTTTGGTGTGATGTGCGGTTTTAACCAAACAAAACAACGGCTGACTGTCGTTTTCGACAAAGGGATGAACTCGGAGCAAGCGATCCACAGCATTGACGACAACGCCCGCATTCATTTCATCACAACGTACTCGACATACTTTGTGGAGGAGTTGGCTGGGACCGACTTGGGGAAGTATGCGCCTCTGGATATCGACAAAAACCGCAGTCTCCGGATCGAGGGACACGAAGAGGAGTGTATGCTGGCTTTTCGCAGCCGAATGGAGTTGTGGGGTCGGGAGCGGACCGTTGTCGTGACGTTCAACCCCCGCACGGCTAGAAAACATGAGTACACGCTGGAAGGGAAGCTGGAGTCGCTGCGTGAAGCACTTCTTGAATTTCGGCGTAAATACCGGGAGAGGCAAGCCCATTGGCGTGATCCCGACGCCATCCGGGAGCGTTATTTACGAGCATGCGAGAAGCTTCATCTCGGATCGCAGTACTATCATCTGGAGTTCGGTACCCGGCAAAAGGCCCCGGAGCTGAGCTTCCGCAAGGATCCCTATCAGGTCGGAAAGGCAGAGGCTCTCTTCGGAAAGAACGTCATCGTCACGGACAACCACGACTGGACCACCGAAGAAATTGTCCAGTTGTCATTGGACCGCTACGGGATCGAAAAACTGTTTCGAGACTCCAAGTCCAGCGATCACATTCAGGTGAATCCGTTTTATCACTGGACAGACAGTAAGATACGCTGCCAACTGCTAACTTGCGCCATCGCGCTAACGGTGCTGCGTTTGCTGGAGATTATAATAGACGGGGAAGGGCGCGAACGTTATAGCGGACGCCGGATCCTTGAGGAGATATCGCACCTGAACTCGACTTGGTTGTGGTATGCCGGCAAGAGGACGCCCGAACAGGCACTCGATACGCCGACCGAGACCCAAGCGGACGTCCTAAAGGCGTTTGGCTGGGAAATCAGGCCGGGTGGGGTCTTACAACCGATCAACTCATAACTCCTTCATATATAGAGAGTTACATCTGTAAAAAGACTTTATCTCTTAAACTCCTGTTTAATTTTGAGCCATAATTCGTATTTTGTAGTTTAGCTGCAAACCAGTTTAAAAGATTTTTAATATTGTTCATATCAGCATTTCTGTTTTTTCTCATCACTAATGCCCAAAATGACATTAGAATTATAGCCGGTTCGGTAGATTTTCCTGGTTTCTTTTTGAAAGGTTCCCAGACGTTATTCTTAAGGAATGACAATTCTTCATTCACATTATTCAGGCATTCTTGTAGCCCATATAATTCGCGGCTTATTCTCTCCTGAATCGAAACATCCCCTCCCTCTACTCTTGAAAAGGTTTCCATGTATGTTTTCCTTATCCTCCCTCTCTGTCTATGCCAGTCAGGTAGCTTTGCTACGTGTCTTCTTAATGTCTTAGTGAGAGCGAATATTTTTGTTCTTATTTCTGTAAGCCTTTCAATTTCCTTCTTAACTACATTCATTCCTGGTATTTTAGCTCTCCTAATCTCCCAGATTTTCCAACATCCAAAAATTGGAAAATCACTTATCGCGACAGCGAGACTTAGAGAAAAGTTGAAAAGGTCATAATTGTATTGAGCTAATAATATTTCATTAACTTTCTCATTCGTCATTCTTTCCGTAATGTCATGATATTTTGCCTTATCACCTCTCAATATTATGCTCCTTTACTAACATTTTGTGGGGTGCCGATTTCTGTTTAAATCGTTATAGTAAAATCCATTTCAAGTCCCATATTATGATAAAACAATGATTTTTGCGAGGTGAAATAATGAACAGATTACGAGAAGCAAGGCTTAAAATTGACAAGTCGCAGCTCCAGCTTATGCGGGAAACTGGCATCTATTTTTCAACGATTTCCCGGATAGAAAGGGGATGGCTTAGTCCCACTGATGAACAAAAGGAGAGATTGGCCAAGGCGTTAAAGGTGAGTAAAAAATGGCTGTTCCCAAAAAGGGGAAATTCTGAGGAGTAAGAAAAATGGACCTGGCGCAGATAAAAAGGCAAATTTAAGAAGGTACATTAGGGAGAAATATGGAATCGAGTGCAATAGAAGAGGATACGCT
>CAZIMJ010000139.1:0-3372 GCA_964540205.1 uncultured Eubacteriales bacterium
GTGGTTCTGTAGACAGTTTTATCATGCATCAGGACAATTGCGCCATCTTTGGTTTGCCGGACATCCAATTCTGCATAATCGGCTCCCATCTCAATGGCCCTTTTGTACGCAATAAGCGTGTTTTCTGGTGCTGCAACTGAGGCTCCGCGGTGTGCTATTACAACAAATCCCTCAGAATTATCCTGATTGCATGCAATACATATCATCAAACATAATAATACAAGAAAAACCACTTTTATTTCAGTCATGATCCGACCTCATTGTTTGTGAGCTGTTCCTATTTATACAGTTATTTATATAATTTTCTCAATCCGGTGCTTCCGATTCAAAATAAGGTTGCCCTGTTTGACAAGCATGGGCGATATCCAAACCTCAAACGGGTCCCCTTCATGAATCGCTGAAACTCTCGCATGCACAGAACGAAGGCCCCCCAGCCATCGCCTCGCGTCGCTCACATACACAATATCACCTTTCCGGGCAGACAGGAGATCAGCGACATCTTGGGTTGTGCTCAATTCTTCGATCTCCTTATTGACACTAAGCGTGACAGTCGCTTTTTTCCCTTCAATTTCATTGACTGGCGCTCCCTTGTATTTTTCCTTCGCTTTATTCAGGGTTCCTACCATTAGTCCTTCTACCCTTTTTTCTGAATGCGCCCTGGTAAAATAACTCACAAGAACCGCGATGACACCACTGGCGGCCAATCCATATAGAGCACGCATGTACTTGAATCCGCCTGCGGGGTCCACGCCGTGCGCAAACGGTGTGATAAGCACGGGCCAGGCGATCGACAAAGTGACCATCATAGTCCCTCCGAAAAGCGTCCAAAAAGCGGCAGAGGGAGTGAATTTTTTCCAGTATGCTCCCAGGACGATCGTGACAACCATCGGGGGAGTGATGCTCGCTGTAAAGGAGCCATGCGCCACATATATGGACTTGAATGATGCAAAGACAGGCACAAGGGCAATACCCAGCAACGCAGCTGACAAAGAAACGATTCGAGCCACTCGAAGATGATGCTTATCAGATGCCTTTGGAGCCACATAGGGCTTATAGACATCATTCACAGCGACCGCAGACACTGCGTTTATGAGCGTATCGATCGTCGACATCAGAGCCGCTGTCAACGCCGCCATCACAAAACCGAACAGTCCCGGCTGACAGATTGTGTTGGCGACCCGGACAAAAATCTGATTGGCATCGACGCTGGGAGAAAGCACCCCCTGAGAAACCATAGCTCTCCCCAACCATCCGGCATTGGAAACGGCAAAGGCCGCAAGAGGCATCAGCACAAGGACCAAAGATAGGAATGTCTTTTTGATCTCCTTAACACTTTTTAGAGACAAAAATCGCAGGATAAATCCCTGATTCATCATGTAGAGTGCAAAGGTATTGGCAATACCGTCTTGCCAGAAGATCCCCACAAAATGGAACTCGTGCGGCTCGTTAAATTGTGCAAATGGCAGTCGATGCAGAACGGGTAATCCAGACCAGAATACTTTCCATCCTCCAAGCACATGGAGTCCTAAAAAAAACAACATAAATCCACCGATCAAAAGGATAATGCCCTGAACAAGGTCTGTCATGATCACAGATGTCTGTCCGCCGATAGTCACATACACTGCACATACAACCGCAACCACGACAGCCGACAGGAAGATGTCTGTGCCCAACATAGCATTGAGGGCGATCCCCATGGTGTAGAGGTTGATGCCGATGTAACCCACCATGTACAGAAGGACGATAATGGTCGCCATGATAGCTGTCCGGCCGTCGAACCTTTTCTTAAAATAATCGGGAACGGACCCGATTCTGCCGAAATAAAGTATGGGGAGCCACCCCAACAATAAAAATCCCATCACGATCCAATCATTGAGATAGGTCATGGATGAGGACATCCCATACCTGAAACCAGCGGCGGAATATTTAACGAAACTGTAAGACCCCACGACAGAAGCGACGCAGCTGAAACTGATCAACCACCAGGAAAAACGCTGACCACCGAAGAAAAAGTCTTTGGTCGATCGTGTGAATCTTGCGAAAAAAAACCCAAAACTGAAGATGAGGACAAAATACAAGAGGATGACGAAATAATCCAACCGGGTGCCCACAACCGCAGCGGTATCCATCTAGATCTTCCCCATTGCGTGGAAATGCCAAAGTGTCTGGAACACACAATATAAGAAAAAACCTGAGATCATGAAGATGAGCGTCAGCCGATCCTCTCTTTTTTTCCATGAATAATCTCTGGAGCACCAGGAAAAAAACACACCAACGGCAAATATCACCCCTCCTATGAGAAATTGATAGACAAGTGACAAAAGATTCATCGTATCTTACTCGTTGTGATCACTCTCGGCTTTTGAGTTAGTTTATTTGTTGTCCGCCTCTAGATAGACCTTGGCGTTGGGGATGAGCTCCTTAATGCTCTTTTCGATCCTGTCATTCAAGATCTCTAACTCATCCATAGTGATATCGCTCCGATAATTGACCTCAGCAGCGACGATCACTTCATCTGGGCTGAGGTGCATTGTCTTCAAGCTGACAACTCTATCCACCTCATCGCAAGACTCTAGGCATCCAAGGATCTGATCCCTTTTGTGTAGTGTCACAGCTTCACCGACCAACATTTTTTTTGTTTCATTCGCAAGGAACAGGGCAAAAACCATGAGCAGCACCCCAATGCTGATGGAAGCAATGGCATCGATGGCTAAGTTTCCCGTCAAGTGAACCAAAGTGATGGCAACGGTCGCGATCACAAGCCCCATGAGTGCTAGAGAATCCTCAAAAAGAACCGTCATTGTGGTTGGATCTTTAGTGTGTTTGATGGCCGTGAAAAAATTCCTGTGTTCCTCTGCTTTCATCTCGGCTTTGATACTCTTGATGGCCATTCGCAAAGCAATCGTCTCAAAAAAAGCGCTCACACCAAGAACCGCATATGTGAGACCGAGATGGCTTAAGGGTTCTGAGTGCTGAAGTTTGTGGTATCCCTCTCTCACCGAGAGAACTCCTGCGATCCCAAACAGGATGATCGCCACCATAAAAGACCAGAAAAACTGCTCTTTGCCATGGCCAAAAGGGTGGAGTTTGTCCGGGGGTTTTTTGCTCCTTTTGAGACCGTAGAGGAGAAGCACCTGGTTGAATGTATCGGATGTGGAGTGATAGGCCTCAGCAAGCATGGATGCAGAACCGCTAAATAATGCCGCAATAAATTTACATGAGGCAATAGCCAAATTCCCGAGCAATGCGGCGATAACGGCTTTTTTGCTTCCTTCCTGCATTGTCCTGTAGCTAACTATTCTATCAAAAAAAAGTCATCAAACTCTACAATGCTGGTCATATTATCTGTATTTTCAAATCCGTGATATCATG
>CAZIMJ010000140.1:0-37042 GCA_964540205.1 uncultured Eubacteriales bacterium
CATGTTGTTGAAGCCAGCATGGGTTACTACATCAATCCCCTCATCAGCGTTGTGTTGGGAATGATATTTTTGAAAGAGCGGCTGACATTCTGGCAAGTCATCGCTTTTATATTGGCCATTCTCGGCGTGGTTTTTTTGACCGTTCAGTACGGGAGGTTTCCCTGGATCGCTCTATCACTCGCTGTGGGTTTTGGACTCTACGGCCTGTTGCGAAAAACATCCCACGTGGGATCGATCACCGGCTTAACGGCGGAGACGGCAATCCTTTCCCCCTTGGCTCTAATATATGTTGTGTTTCTTTTTTGTCAGAAAACAAGTGCAGTTGTGGGAGCTACTATCTCCACACATCTACTTCTTGTGGGGGCCGGAATCGTCACCGCTGTTCCGTTGGTGTGGTTTGCGAAGGGAGCGCGGCGAATACCGCTTTCGATGATCGGCTTTTTCCAGTATCTCGCGCCCACGATCACGCTTCTTTTGGGGATTTTTGTGTTCAAGGAGCCATTCACGGCAACACATCTGGTCAGCTTCGGTTTGATCTGGGCCGCCCTTATCATATACGCATCATCCCAAACAAGGTTTATGAAACGGCTCCAACCGAAAGCTTTTCCATAAGCTGAAGCGCAAAAACTGGAGGGATAATCTTGCTTTTGCTCATGTATTCGATCATGTCTACTTTTACACCGGCATCGCTCACATGAGCTATGACTCCGGGATGAAAATTTTTCCCTCTTATGGTGACAGTGTTATATTCATTCATGGTCAGCACATCAGCAGGGGGAAAGCCCTGTACATCATGGGAGAAATGCAATATTATAAAAGTATATTTAGAAGCAAACGAATTCGTAGAAGCATACGTTTGTGTGCAGGATTGCGGAAGCTTAATTTTTTTTAATCAATTTTTGGACAAATGATCGAGAAAGGAGAATTTCCTCGATGAAAAAGAAGGAAATATTAAAAGATGGAACAGAGGTCACAATAAGAAAATTGACTTTGAGTGATTTGGATCGCCTGATGGAGTTTTACGGCGAACTTCCTGAAAATGACAAGAAATACTTCCGGGTGGATGTCACAAAACGGGACGTGGTCGAGCAGAGGATCAAGCAGACCAGACTGGGAAATTTTTTTCGGCTTGTGGCTCTTCACGACGATAAGATCATTGCGGACGGAAATCTAGAATTGTCCGCTGAGGAATGGCGTAAGGATCAGGGCGAGCTGAGAGTGATCGCGGCCAAAAACTTCCAACACAAAGGATTGGGCACGATCATGCTGAGGGAGCTGTATTATCTTGCAGCACAGAACAACGTAAATAGTGTCATCGTGAGGATCATGCGACCTCAGAATGCAGCCCGGGCCATCTGCCACAAGCTTGGGCTCCGGGAGGAGACCGTAATTCCAGATTATGTGCGTGACATCTCAGGAAAAAAGCAGGATATGATCGTCATGACGGGCGATATGAAGGAATTCTGGAAAGAGCTTGAGCATTTCTATCAAGATTCGGATTGGAGGCATCATCGCTGAAGAGTCCCTTTGGCGATAGTCCTGTGTTGGTCTCTCTTTACGGTTATCTTCGGAAGCGGTTGCGGCTCCTCTCCTCCTTTTTATTTATGGGTTCGGCATCCATGGCCCACATGCCCCTGCCATGAGTGGCGATAACGATGATGTTGTCTCTGGGATGGATGATGAGGTCGTGAACGAACGTTGAGGGCAGGTTCCCTCCCAGCACATCCCATGTTGCTCCGGCATCTTTTGATATATAAACACCTATGTCGTTTCCCACATAAAGGATATTTTTGTCTGAGGGATCCTCTCGGATGACGTTGACAGGCCCTAAGGGAATGCCCTTGGAGATATCCTGCCATGTCTTCCCGTAGTCGGTAGATTTCCAGACATAGGCCGCAAAATCGTCGTCCCGCTTTCCGTTTTGTGTCAGGTATACAGTCCCCAGGTCAAAGGCAGAAGCGACGGTCCTGGATGCCCATTTTCTGTAGGGCAAGCCGTTCATGATCTCCTGCCAGTTCTTTCCGCCGTCTTTGGTGACATGGACTTTGCCGTCGTCTGTTCCCGCATAGATCAATCCGAATTTGAGGGGAGACTCAGAAATGGAAAAAAGTGTTTGATAAGGAATGTCGCCCATCTCCGATTTGATGTTGTGGGAGAGATCCGAGCTGATCTTTTCCCACGTGTCACCCCGGTCTCGGGAGCGGAACAAACACTGCATCCCGTGGTAGATGATGTTGGGATTGTGAGGAGAAATGATAAATGGGGCGACCCACTGTCCTCTGAGACGAGGTTCGTTCTCATACATTTTTGGGAGGATCTGAGTGGTGTCCTCTCGGCCAGGAATCCTGAGGTCTGTGCGTGCGATATGCCCGTAGAATCCCGCGGAATAGACGATATTCGGGTCTGTGGGATCGATAGCATGACTCGAACCCTCTCCTCCTGGAGCGTTTTCAAATTCCACGGCCGGGATTTTGTCTCTGCCCTGACTCATGTCCACAATCCCTCTGAAACTTCCGTGATCCTGCATAGATCCATACACGCGAAAGGGATTATCCATATCGTAGTTGATGTTGAAAAACTGGCAGACAGGGAGATTATGGGTGAATTGGCGCCAGGTTTCCCCTCGATCATAAGAGATGACAATCCCTCCATCGTTCACGTTGACGATGTAGTCAGAATTGTCAGGGTCGATCCACAGGCCGTGATGGTCGCCATGCATCCCGGGTAAACGACGAAAGGTTTTCCCGCCATCGTTGGACACATTCAAGGCCAGGCCCATCGTGTAGATGGTGTTCTCGTCGTTAGGGTCCACGCGCATCTGGCCGAAAACCCAACCGTACGTGGCAGAGTGGCGTTCCATATATCTCTTCATTTCATCATCCTGGCCACTCATCAGCCTCCAGTTTTCCCCCTTGTCGTCCGATCTGTAGACAGTTGCTCCTTTTATGTAACCACTGGAGGGTCGTCCATAAGAATCGACATCATCCGGGTCCGCTGCCCGGGAGATCTCATAGTTATCGACAAAGGCGTAGATCACATTCGGGTTTGACCTTGCTACGTCGATTCCGATCCTTCCTCTGTATTCGGGCTCAGGGAGGCCGATGTTTATGGGTGTCCAATTCGCACCGGCGTCTGACGTCCTGTAAATGCCGCTCTCATTGTATCCTTCAAAATTCCTGGGATCGTTCCATTTCAGCCGGATCCTTTGCCAGGTGGCCGCATAGAGAGTCTCGGGATCTGAAGGATCCATCGCCAGGTCGATGGCACCTGTTCTCTCGCTGATGTAGAGAACCTTGCTCCAAGTTTCACCACCGTCAACAGTTTTGTAGACACCCCGCTCTGTGTTATCGGTCCATTCGTGTCCGGAAGCAGCCACATAAACGATATCGGGATTCTCCGGATGGATGACGATCCGGGCGATGGTGTGTGTGCCCGTTAATCCCATGTGCCGCCAAGTCTTGCCTCCATCTGTGGATTTGTACACACCGCTTCCCGCCATCGAGCTTCTGAAGATGTTTGGCTCGCCGGTTCCCACCCATATGATCTGATCGTCCGAGGGGGCCAGCGTCACGTCCCCGATAGATGTGGACGCCTCCTGGTCGAAGATCGGCTCCCAGATGGTTCCTTCGTTGTCTGTTTTCCACACCCCACCGGATGCAGTCGCTACATATATCGTGTAATGTTTTCCCTTGGGAGTAACTACAGCAATATCAGTGCATCGTCCGCTCACGTTTGTGGGTCCAAGATGCTGCCAGCTCATCTCTTTAAACGGGGAATTTTCCTTCATCTTTACGTGCTGGTCGAACCACTGCATGTGGAGTGCGGGGTCTGTGGAGTGTATGAGCTTCTGTTGTTTCTTTTGGACCGAAAAAACAAGTGAAACGGCAAAAAGGATGAAAATGCACACCAGTGCCATCTTCCAATAATTTTGTTTGTTAAGCCTCATCCTCTCCTCCTTCTTGTTTCAATATTATTCCGAAGTCTCTTTTATATCACAAATCTCCATATGAGCACATGGTTTTTTCTGTGATGAGATGTAGGGACCGTTTCCCAAACGGTCCGTTCCCCGAACGGACCCTACATAAAAAAGGCACCGGTCACCTTTTTTCTATACGCAGTATTGAATGGCGATCTGAGTAAATATTCGGCAATAATATAACACTTTATTCTATAATTTATACGACTGATTATTCAATCCAAGGCTTAACCCTTTTAAGAGAGACTCGTATATCGAGATTGTCCCCATGATTTGCGATGAGCATGATTATAGATTGTTGTCTGAACTTAAAAATGAGTTAGGGAAACTTCCTTATTGGATTATTCAAGATGAAAAGAACTGTCCATAACCACTCCCTTAGGATTTAGGAGGACACAACCTCGGTCACTCGTATCGCAGAGAATCTGCGGGATTGGACCTTGCAGCTCTGAGTGCCTGGTAGCTCACTGTGAGAAGAGCAATGGTCAGCGCGATCAATCCGGAAAAGATGAATATATCGATTCCGATCGCCGTGCGGTAGGCATACGTTTGAAGCAATTTATTCATAACAAGGTAGGCAACGGGCCAGGCGATCAGGTTCGCAACCAACACCCATTTGGTGAATTCCTTGGTGAGAAGCAGAATGATCTCGGGAGCAGATGCACCCAACACTTTGCGGATGCCGATCTCTTTTGTTCTCTGTTCAGCCATGAATGAAGCCAGCCCGAATAATCCCAGGCACGAAATGAATATCGCCAGCATCGTAAAAGAGTTGAACACTGTTCCAATCCTTTTTTCCGACCGGTAGAGACGATCGTATGTCTGGTCCAGAAAATGATACTCGAAAGGCGAGACCGGATTGATATCTTTCCAAACACGTTCGATGTGGGATAGGGCCTCAGGAATTTTTGCGCCATGGATTTTGATCATCACAAGCCCGGCGTCCGTCGCGTGTGTCATATCGACGATATAGAAGACGCGGGGTTCGATCTCATGGTGGAAGGAGCGGAAATGCGCATCCTTCGCGACTCCTATGATGGTGCCTTCATTTTTCTGAATGGCAAAACGTTTCCCCACAGGAGAATCTAAACCGATTTCTTTGATCGCACTTTCGTTGAGGATGTATCCGCCCTCTTCATCGGAGAGGACATCCTTGGAAAATGGTCTTCCTTCTTTGATCTCGAGCTTGAGCGTCTCGAAGAAATCGTAATCCACACCGGCAAAAACAAGGTCGATTCTCCGTTCCGGGTCTTTCCCCTCCCAATCAAATACGCCAGAGCTTCGCCAGGTGGTTTCCGAAAAAGGGTATCTTTGGGCCGATACGGAGAGGATATTCGGATTTTTCAACAGCTCGTTTTTTACGGATTGATATTTTTTCCCGATGTTCTCCTTGATGGGGATTTGGACAATATTTTCTTTATCAAAACCGAGCTTGGCCTTCTGGATGAAATGGAGTTGTTTGGAAACGACCGTCGTACCGAAGATGAGCATGATCGCCAGCGAAAATTGGACGACAACAAGCATTTTTCGGAATGAGGCGCCTTTGCTCTTTGACTCCTTGAGGCCTTTCATCGCGGCCACCGGCCGAAAGGCCGAGAGATAGATTGCGGGATAACTTCCAGCAATAATAGCGGTTAAAAGAACGATGGCCAGCCCAGTGATGTTGATGAATGAAAAAACGCCGTGTTTCTGGATATTACGCCACGCAATCTTAAGATAGTTTTTGATCATTTCCGTGCTCCAGTATAAGGATGTTTTCACAAATGGAGGAATGGACGCCAGGACTTGGCTCCAGTACCATAATTTTGTTTTTAAAGGTGTGTATTTTTGCGATCTGATCCGGTATTCCTCTTCCAGGTCGCCGAGCAGGGAAGCTTCTTCAGTTGTTGCAGCCGTGTGTTTGAGGATCCATGCGGCGATTTTTGGGGGCCTTTGAATTTTTTCTTTCATACTTTTCCCATTCACTTTGAATTCGCCAATTTTTTTTCTGCCACTCACTTGGGCATCTCCGCCCATATCACTTTCTGAAGTTTATAGGCGGCCTTGAGGGCCTCCGAACCATATGGGGTGAGTTTATAGAAAATTTTCCGCCTTCCACCTCTTTCCGGTGAAGGCCTCCCACTAGACTTGCTCACATAGCCTTTTCTGTGGATCTGATCCAGGTAACTGTACAGTGTTCCATAGGAAATAGATCTTTGCGTGATACTTTCAATCTTTTCCCTGATCGTAACTCCGTAAGCATTATCTTTGAGCCTCATAATGGCCAGCAAAATGATCGATTCATACAGAGTCAAGTCTTTCATGAGCGTCTCCTAATTTATATATACGGAAAATCCGTAGAAAAGGTTACCAAAAAAACAGAAATCCTAAATATTTTGATTTTGCCCCGGCTACTAAAGAATGTATTCAATGAAGCGAGATGGACCGTCCTCCATCAGATCGTGTGGGAGGTCTGGTTGGTATTTACCATCGGTGCTGGTAACTATTTTTTACGCATCGAATCGTCGATTATCTATCGGACCTTGATTATGGTTCGGCCAGCTTTTTCTGGTTTCAGAAGATCACTTTGGCTATCGCTATAATCCCCATTATCGTGCTTCTTTTATTTTTTTTCCCACCGTACAGCGAGCCCTGCCCTGCTCGACCTTTGTCCTTCGTTCGGGTAAGAGTTTTGTCCTCGGTCACAACCTGGATTTTTACACGGGAATGGGCTTTGTCGTTGTGAACAAAAGGAATGTCAATAAGATCGCCTTGCTCTATCCCGGAGAAATGCCTGTGAAGTGGGTTTCTAAATATGGAAGCATCACCTTCAATCAATTGGGAAAAGAGCTTCCCTTCGGGGGGATGAATGAGAAGGGACTCGTCGTGGAGCAGATATGGCTGGAGGAATCGAAGTATCCGATCGCCGATAAGCGGCCTGCTCTCATGGAGCTTCAATGGATTCAGTATCAGCTCGACAATTGTTCCACAGTGGACGAGGTCATGGCGACCTATCTGGAATCGATGAAATGCAATAGCTGATCGGCATTTCTCGATTGAGAGCACATAAAAATTAAAAGAAATTTATTGGCGCAGAATAACTGGAGGGACCAGCTTTCCTAATCCGGGAGATTCTTCAATTAGACGAAAGATATCAGCCAAATCTTTCTGGCGTTTACTGGTGCGCCTAGTTTTATCAGAATAGGCCCACACTTTCCCCTGCAGAACATCTTCGATCGCAGCAACTTTCATTTTATAACCCATTACTTTCATTACAGATGCGCGCTTTATGAAAGGCTGGTAGCGGGGATCGGTTTGAATCTGAATCCGCAGATCAGACATCGGACTTTTAAGATTCAGACTATGCGGGAATTTTTCGATCTTGAATAATTTCTTTGCCTCTTTTGTTAAGGCATCAAGAGCATCAGCAATAACTACGATGTCCAAGTCTAAGCTCACGACTGGTTCTGCATAAGCATTGACAGCTAGTCCGCCAATGACACAATATTCGATATCCAGTTTTTTCAGCAGATCGATCAGGTGTTGCAGGATATCCTCCTGACTGTTGCTAACAATATTCAAGAACTCCTTCTTTGTCATAGGCGATTATCTCTCTTGCTATTTTTAAAAGATTTTTCTCTGCCCTGTGCGTTCAGCATAGCACGGGATATATACATGTCGCAAGCCAATTGATTGAATTCACAGGGGGAATGTTTTCTTTGTAACACTTTCGGCCTTCTTTTGTGTTTCACATATGTAAGAAGGTCAATGGAGATATATCGGAGGATATAATGAAAAAATACAGAACAGTCGTCCTTTTTGTGTTGATGGTCGGTGTCTTTGGTGTGCCAACCATGTTCGCTCACGGGAAGAAACCAGATCTGCCGGATCATTATCTCACCTTTTCCTTTGTGATCCATCCGGCAAGTGTGGGGTATAAACACCGTGTGGCCAGCAGCACTTATCTGACGACAAACCTGGATTATCTCGGAGGAAAGGATGATCTGCATTTCCAGGTGGGCGTTTCCTACATGATTCCCCGTAAGTTCTTGATATTCTGGTTCTATGGCGGAACCGGACTTCAGTTTTCACGGCGCCAGGCCTACCAATATCCCTACATCACTTTAGGAACAAGGTTTTGGATCCTTTATTCGGAAGTCGTCTATCCCATACAAAGAGCCAGCGACACCGGTTTTCGCTTTGGCTTTAGCGTGACTTTTTAGAGCATGACATTGATTGAAAGGTTTCCGCTGGCCTACTGTTTCGCAAATCTCAGAGGAACAATCCCTAGATGAGCAGCCGTAGACGGCTTGACATAAATACCAAAGACCATGGAAACAACCTGTGGCAAAGCGATCCCATAGGAGCACAGACTGTACGATAGCGGACATCTTTTGTTCTACCCGCGGACAAAATATTCCGGATAGTATTCAAAATTTCATTTATTTCCCCTTAAAAAAAAGTTGGCACGCTTATTGCTTTATAGGAGGGTGGTAAGAGCGATGAAAAAAAATCAATAAGGAGAATAAAATGAGATTCAGAGAAAAAGCACTGATCCTGTTGGTGGCAGTTGTCATTAGTTTGGCCGTTTTCAGTTTGATTTCCGCACCCGCTGTGGATATGGTCAAAGTTGGAAAACAGGCTGGCTATGAGATCATCACCAACTGGTTAGCTCAAGCTAATGTGTCTTCACACCATCCCGTTACCAGAAGTGTTTAAGTTAATACGGATGAAAAAATGATGAGGAGTGACATCAAACCTAGGGATTGGTTGACAAGGATGATTTCTTCGATCCGCGTCAGCCAATCCCTCAACATTTTTTTGATCCCCCCGTTTTTTATTCCCGCCTTAATACCTTCCCGCCTCCGTAAATCCCCTGCCATAAGACGGCCCCACGTCTGAATATCTCTTAAAGCTTTTTTAACCTGAATAATTCAGGTTAATTACTGAAACTCTTGAAAGAATTAATATGACGCATGAGTATGACGGATCCCTCACATTCTCTTTGATTTAAGAAGATTCAATTCCATGCCCTGTGAGATGGTCTAGCAATACTCGAAAAAGGCCTCCAAGTATTCGACCTGCTTCTGGTTTTGTGCCAGTTTTTATTCTATAATATTTGGCTCAAGGGTTTAATTTATACATGTATCTGGGTATGTTCCTCCATTTTATATCAAGCTGTAGGATCGGACACCCAGAGCGATAAAGTCTATTATAAAGGTAAACGGTCTGAAGTAAAGGTTAGAGCCTCATGAAGATAGATTTGAAAAAACTGCGGAACATAGGTATCAGTGCGCACATCGATTCTGGCAAGACCACTCTGACCGAGCGGATCCTTTACTATTGCAAGAAGATACACAGAATCCATGAAGTCCGGGGGAAGGATGGAGTGGGAGCCACCATGGACTCCATGGACCTGGAGAAAGAGAGGGGGATCACCATAACATCTGCGGCCACAAACGTGGAATGGGATGGTTATTCCGTCAACATCATCGATACACCCGGGCACGTGGATTTCACCTTAGAAGTGGAGCGTTCTCTCCGAGTTCTGGATGGAGCCATCCTTGTCCTGTGTTCTGTGGGTGGTGTCCAGTCACAATCGTACACGGTGGACCGCCAGCTCAAACGTTATAAGGTCCCTAACCTCGCTTTTATCAACAAATGCGACAGAGTCGGCGCCAATCCCTATAAAGTTAAGGACCAGTTGAATGATGAATTGGGGCGGAATGCCGTATTGATGCAAATACCCATAGGCCTTGAAACAAAACATGAGGGCGTCGTAGACCTCATCCGGATGAAAGCCCTCTATTTTGACGGCCCCTCGGGAGAGATCGTTCGGGTGGAGGATATCCCTTCAGATTTGCGGGAAGAAGCGGAATCGAAACGTGAAGAAATGTTGGAAGCTGTCTCCATGTTTTCAGAGGAATTGATGGAGGCGATCTTTGAAGAACGGGTGACAGATGATCTCATCTATGAAGCAGTGCGCAGAGGAACCGTGTCGAACGGCCTGACACCGGTTTTTATGGGGTCTGCCTACAGGAACAAGGGAGTTCAACCTCTTTTGGATGCGGTCGTCAAGTATCTTCCCGATCCATCAGAGGTCGAAAATTTTGCTATCGACTTTGACCACGGAGAAAAAGAGGTGAAGCTCGTGGCAGATCCGGATGCGGACAGTGTTGCGCTGGCGTTTAAACTGGAAGAGGGCCAGTACGGGCAATTGACCTATATCCGGATCTATCAGGGAAGTCTCAAAAAAGGAGATGTGCTTACGAATACACGATCTCAGAAGAATATCAAAGTGGGCCGGCTGATCCGGATGCACGCAGACAGCATGAAGGATATCGAGGAGGCTGGAGCGGGAGATATCGTGGCCTTGTTCGGTATCGAGTGTGCCTCTGGCGACACGTTTGTAAAACCAGGGCTCAACTATGCGATGACGTCCATCTATGTTCCCGATCCCGTGATCTCTTTAGCCCTGGCCCCAGTGGACAATAAAGCGTCGGACAACATGGTCAAAGCCCTGCAGCGGTTTACGAAGGAGGATCCCACTTTCCGGACCTATGTGGACTCTGAACTGAATCAAACGATCATTCAGGGGATGGGAGAGCTCCATCTGGATGTTTACGTGGAGCGGATGAAAAGGGAGTACAAGGCGGAAGTGGAAACGGGGGCTCCGCAGGTGGCCTACAGGGAGACGATCGGCGAGAGCGCTAAATTTGATTACATCCACAAAAAACAAACCGGAGGAGCCGGCCAGTTCGGCCGTGTTATCGGTTTTATCGAGCCCACGGACCAGGGGAATTACGAATTTGTCGATGCAGTGAAAGGCGGGAATATTCCCAGAGAGTTCATCCCGGCCTGCGACAGGGGATTTCAAGCCGTTCTCAAAAAGGGATCGCTCATCGGTTTTCCCGTGGTGGGAGTCCGAGTGACTCTTGTAGACGGGCAGTCTCATCCTGTCGATTCTTCTGAAGTTGCCTTCCGTACAGCTTCAAAGGAAGCATTCAAGCAGGCTTACAGGAATGCCAAACCCCACATTCTCGAACCCATTATGAAGCTTTCTGTGGAGGGTCCTTCTGAATTTACGGGATATATATTTGCCAGTATCAATAAGAGGCGGGGGATCATCGTCAGTTCTGTGGAGGACGGAACCTTTGCCCGGGTCGATGCTGAGGTCCCTCTGAGTGAAATGTTCGGTTACTCGACGACACTCCGTTCGCTAACCCAGGGAAAGGCAGAGTTCACCATGGAATTTCTTAAGTATGGGAGGGTGCCCGCTAATATCTCTGAGGATTTGATGGCAAAATTCGATGAGAAAAAAAGATAAAAACTCAGTGAGATAAAAAATCATTGAAATAAACTCAGTGAGATATAACTCGATGATATAAGGAGTCAGGTCTTATGATAAAGGCAGAGCTCATAAAACGAAGCCCCTTGAGGGTTTTGGAAGAGTCGATCCAGGGGGGATTGGGGACGGGGAACATTGGTATTTTGGCTTCGCGAAAAGGCGTGGGAAAAACCGCCTGTCTTGTCCACATCGCCACGGATAAACTGTTCCAAAACAAGCCTGTGATCCATGTATCCTATGCGAGCCGGGTGGACTATATCATCAACTGGTATGAAGATATCTTCAAGGAGATCGCAAAAAAGCGCGAGCTGGAGCGGGCCATCGAAGTCCACGACGAGATCATAAAAAACCGTGTCATCATGAATTTCAAGCAAGATGCGGCAAAAACAGAGCAGATTTTGGAGAGCCTCGAGACGATGATAAAATTTGGGCAGTTTGCCGCACATACTCTGATCGTGGACGGGTACGATTTTTCGTTGGGTTCTCCGGAAGACCTCCAGAAATTCAAATATTTTGCCAGCAAAATGGGCACAGAGGTGTGGTTCAGCGCTTCACTCAAGGGAGACGATCCTCTCTTTGATGAGAAGGGCGTGCCTCTCGTGCTCGAGCGGTATCTGGATGAGATCGCAGTATTGATCACTCTCGGATTTAAAGAAAAATTTGTCCGGTTGAGCCTTGCCAAATGCCATGATTGCCTGGCCCTAGGAGAATTGCCCCTCAAGCTGGACCCGCAATCCCTTCTTATCGCCAAAGATATCTGAGTCAGCGGATATTTTATTTTTTCAAAAATTGCCAACCTTTTTTGTCCATATGCGTCTATAGGTATAGACAATCCTAAAAAATTGAAACAAATACTGGATTATTCAAAAAAAATGTCGATACTAATCAAAAATAACTTAATATCAGAAAGCTTTCCTTGGAGGAGTGAATGGACCTGTTGACAAGAGCTGAGGAGCTGATACTGCTGGCCGTATGGCGGCTCAAAGACGATGCCTACTGCATCCCCATTCATGAGCAGGTTTCTTTGATCACAGGGGAGACATTGTCTCTTGGGTCCATATACATGCCGTTGGACCGGCTGGTGAAAAAGGGATTCCTCGAGTCTTATCTATCCGAGGCCACACCGGAACGTGGGGGACGGCACAAACGGATTTACAGACTCACGCGCGAGGGATTAAAAGCCCTCCAAAAGATCCGGAATGTGCAGGACAGGATGTGGAGCGGAATTCCGGACCTGACCGAAGAGGGATAATGTGAGTATCGAGCGCAGACATTATAAACCGCCGAAATTGGCGGAGTTTTTGTTGCGGAGGATCCTTCCCGATGGCACTTGGGAAACCCCCACCGGCGACTTCGAGGAATTCTACAATTCATTAGCCCAAGAGCGTGGGATCTTCCGAGCCAATGTATGGTACTTGGGGCAGGTTCTCAAACTGATCCCGGCGAAAATAATAAATACAACCTATTGGAGTATCCAAATGTTTAAAAACTACATGAAAGTGGCCTTCCGAAATATCATACGGCACAAGGGTTTTTCAGTCATCAACATAACCGGGCTTGCTGTGGGAATGGCTTGCTGTATCCTCATTTTTTTATGGGTCGAGGACGAGAAAAGTTATGATCAGTTTCACAAAAATGGCAAAAACATGTACATCGTGGCTACTCATATCAAATATGGCAGCCGAACATCCACATCAAGTGGAACTCCTTCGGCATTAGGGCCAGCGCTGAAAGATGAATATCCGGAGATCGTAAACTCTGTTCGTTTTTGTAATGGGCCGCATGCCATGTATTTCGCGTACAAGGATCAAAAACTCAGGGAGGAAGTGGAGGCTGTGGATCCGTCCTTCCTCAAGATGTTTTCCTTCCCCATGGCATTAGGAGATCCGGAGACTGCCCTTGATGATCCACACTCACTCGTTATGTCCGAAAAGATGGCTGCCAAGTATTTTAGGAAGGAAAATCCTCTTGGTCAGACCATCCGGGTGGACAACACATATGATTTTACCGTGACGGGTGTGTTTGAAGACGTACCTCACAACTCGATCCTTCAATTCGATTATTTAATAAACATTGTTTTTTTGAAGGAACTCTGGACTTTTCCGCAATTGTTGAACAGGTGGTTCGATCTCTCCTTCACCACTTTTGTCCAGCTCGAGCACAATGTTTCCCCCGAGGCCTTTAGCGGCAAGATCACGGACAGGATCAATAAAGAGTATCCCAGGGAGGATGTCAAACCCTTTCTCTGGCCGTTTACAAAGATCTATCTGCATCGCCTTGGAACGGGTGGCGGCCGCATCCTCAGAGCAAGGATGCTTACCATGGTGGCACTTTTTGTTTTGGTTATTGCCTGCATCAATTTCATGAATTTGACAACGGCCAGATCCGGGACGCGGGCCAAAGAGATCGGTATGAGGAAAGTCACCGGGGCTTACAAGATCGACATCATCAAGCAGTTTTTCGGCGAATCGGTCTTGCTCGCCCTCCTCTCAGTCTGTCTTGGTGTTGTTCTGGTCCTCTTGCTTCTTCCGGTCTTTAGCGGTCTCACCGGGAAAACGCTCGGCTTGAATATATCCGATAATCTCCTGCTGGTGTTTGGCCTTATAGGGATTGCGGTTGCTACAGGATTTTTGGCCGGGAGTTACCCCGCTCTGATGATGTCGTCCTTCCAACCGGTGAAGGTTTTGAGGGGCTCGGCAGGAGCTGGATCGAAAAAATCGATGCTGCGAAAAATTCTTGTCGTCTTCCAGTTTGTGGTCACCATAATCCTCATTATCCGGACGGTCGTGGTCTATGAACAGCTGGATTATATGCGGAACAAAGACCTCGGATTTAATAGGGATCATCTAGTTTATCTTCCAGTCAGCGGTGCTCTCAAAGAGCACTATGGGGCGGCAAAGCAGGAGTTGCTCAAGGTGCCGGGCGTGTCCGGTGTATCGTTGACTTCCCGCACACCGCTCCTTTTTGGATCGAGCGGCAGCAACTGGAATTGGGAGGGGAAGAGCGAGGATACGAATCCTTCCATCAGGTATTTTTGCTGCGATTATGATTTTGTAAAAACATTCGAGGTCGAGATGGCCTATGGTCAGTTTTATTCGGAAGAGCTGACAAAGGGAGGCTCTCTCCAATCCGGGCAGCTTGTGATCAACGAACAACTCGCTGCGGTCATGGGAAAGGAAAATCCGGTGGGGATGCGACTGTTAAAGAGAGACCAACAAGCCACTATCATAGGTGTTGTCAAAGATTTTAATTACTGGCCCCTTCACCATCAAAGCGGTCCGTTGATTATTTTCCATAAGAGTTATAATGACGAGCCCCATCGGTATCGTTATATATTTGCAAGAGTAAGGCCTGAGAATATCCCCCAAACGATCGCCGGCATCAAAGAAGTCTATGAGACGTTTAACCCAGAGTTTCCCTTTATTTACCGGTTTCTCGAGGATGATTACGTCGGTCTCTATGTCTCTGAAGAGCGAACGGGTTCTGTGGTGAAGTATTTTTCACTGCTCGCTATCCTGGTTTCTTGTCTTGGACTATTTGGGTTGGCGTCCTTTCTGGCCGAACAGCGCACAAAGGAGATCGGAATCCGCAAAGTTCTCGGTTCATCCGTTCAGGGGATACTCGTGCTGCTTTCCAAGGAATTCGTCAAGTGGGTCGCACTGGCCAATGTAATCGCCTGGCCTATCGCCTGGTTTATGTCTAGGGCTTGGCTTCAGAACTTTGCCTACCGCACATCGATAGAGCTCTGGATCTTTCTGTTTGCGGGTGTCCTCGTCGTAAGCATCGCAGTGCTTACGGTCAGCTTCCAGTCCATCAAAGCCGCCACCGCCAATCCCATCGACTGCCTCCGCTACGAATAAAAAGGTGCCAGGCACCTTTTTCCAGGGGTGAAGCAAAAAGGGGGCTGTCACCTTGTTGACGTAGGATCGATGTCCAAACAGTCCGTTCGGAGAACGGACTCTACATCTTTAAAATGGAGACCGTATGAGAAAAGGTCCCTACAGCATGAAAATATTGTGTCCTTTAGCCGAATTGATTTTTTGAGATTCCTGACTTAAAATTCCAACTGAGACACCATTGTTTTTAAGAGTGATTGTACGAACGGTTGCCACATGAAAACGTCAAAAGATAAAATCCTTCGGTTTTTGAAGGATAATGATCTGCTCACCGATTTAATCGACCCAAACGCTGTGCTTGATGATTTTCTGGTAGAAATGGATTTTGGACTCACAGGGCAGGATAGCTCACTGGCCATGATACCGACTTATATATCGATCGATAAACCCGTGCCCGCCTTTAAGCCAGTCATTGCTCTTGATGCCGGTGGGACAAACCTTCGTGTCGCTACAGTCATGTTCGATAGGGACGGGAAACCCAAAATTAGCAACTTAACCAAGCACAAAATGCCTGGCAGTGTGGGAAAATTGAGTAAAAATGAGTTTTTTGAAAAGTTTGTGGACTTTATAGTGCCATTTGCAGATAAAGCTAATTCTGTGGGATTTTGCTTTTCTTATCCGGCAGAGATATCGCCTGACCGTGATGGCAGACTACTTTCCTGGACGAAAGAGATACAGGCGCCTGAAGTTGTGGGGGATTTTATAGGCAAAAATATTTTTGACCGGTTGGAGCAAAAAGGTTACAGACGGAAATTTTCGCTTCTCAACGACACGGTTGCAACATTGCTTGCAGGGAGGAGTGTCGACTTCGCTCAAAAGTACGGTACCTATATTGGGTTTATCTTGGGAACTGGCACGAACACTGCCTACATAGAAACCAATCGCAACATAACCAAATGTCACGATTTGGATCCCGAAGGTTCTCAGGCGATCAACACCGAATCCGGCAACTTCAGTAAATGTCCGCAGGGTCCCGTAGATATTGAGTTTGATATGTCGACTGAGAATCGCGGTCAATATAGGTTCGAGAAGATGATCTCCGGAGCATATCTCGGAGGATTGTGTTTGTTAGCGTTAAAAAAAGCAGCTGAGGAAGACCTTTTTTCCCGGGCGGGGAAAGAGTGGATTGAATCCAGAGAAGATCTCTCCACGTATGAAGTGGATGGCATTTTGAGAGATCCATCTCGAGGAGCTGCATGGGGGACGAGCGCGGTGTCCGCCGAAGACAAAGAGCTGGTCCAACATCTGTGTTCGGCCATTTGCGAGAGGGCGGCTCTTTTTGCTGCAATCAATGTCAGTGCAGCCATCATTAAATCCACCTGCGGGAAATCCTCACTCCATCCTGTTTGTGTGAATATCGATGGGTCTATCTACTACAAGATCAAAGGGTTCTCTCGTATGGTCAAGGGATACCTGAATAAGATCCTAGGACCAAAACATGTGTCCTATGAACTCATCCAGGTGGACGATTCTCCCCTTATAGGAGCGGCGGTAGCCGGGCTCATGTGCTGAGAATTGTGCTGAGAATTTGACTCGGGAATTGTCCTGTGGTAAAAGGAGAAATCAACGGTTTTGATTGAGAAAGAGAAACCCCATCCCTGAGAGGAGTTTACCATGTATAAAGTCGTTTTGCTCCGCCATGGAGAGAGCATTTGGAACAAAGAGAACCTTTTTACGGGCTGGACAGATGTGGACTTGAATGAAAAAGGCGTCCATGAGGCCGTAAAGTCCGGGAAGGTTCTCAGAGAAGAAGGTTATGTGTTTGACGTTGCCTTTACATCGGTGTTGAAACGGGCCATAAGGTCTCTGTGGCTGGCCCTGGATGAGCTCGATATGATGTGGATCCCGGTCTACAGGTCCTGGCGGCTGAACGAGCGTCACTATGGAGCTTTGCAGGGTTTGAATAAGGCTGAGACAGCGAAAAAATATGGCGAGGAAAAAGTCCTTCTCTGGCGGAGAAGCTATGATGTCCGCCCGCCATTCTTGACCGAGGATGATGAGCGCTACCCTGGGAAGGATCCGCGCTATGCCAGGCTTCCCAAGCATCTTCTTACTCTGGGGGAATGCCTCATGGATACTGTAGAACGCTTTCTTCCTTATTGGGAAGACACCATCGCTCCGGCAATCCTCGAAGGAAAGCGTGTGATCATATCTGCCCACGGGAACAGTCTTCGTGCATTAGTCAAACATCTCGATAATCTCAGTAATGAGGAGGTCATCGGTTTGAATATCCCGACCGGAATCCCCCTGGTGTATGAACTGGATAAGGATCTGCAGCCGTTAAAAAGCTATTATATCGGCGACCAGGAAGCAGTGAAGAAGGCGATGGAATCTGTGAAAAAACAAGGTAAGGCGAAGTAGATCCTTTCACAATTTATTGCGAAGAGAAAGCTAGACTGTTTACAGAATTTTAAATCAGTCAATTTTGAGCCGTGAGGCTTTTTAAAGAGGAAGAAAAAATCACAAGGGAGGCACTTATGAATAAGACAAACACACAACCAGGGTCTTACAAAGATATTGGACTCGTCAACACAAGAGAGATGTTCCAAAAGGCCATGGAAGAGGGGTATGCTGTTCCTGCATACAACTTCAACAACCTGGAACAGCTCCAGGCTATCGTTATCGGCTGCGTGGAATCCCGGTCGCCGGTCATCCTTCAATGTTCTGAGGGTGCGATCAAGTACATCCATCCAGCCATGCTTCCTCATATCGCCGCAGGAGCTATTGCCATAATAAAAGAACTGGGTGCTAACATTCCCGTCGCTCTCCACCTCGATCACGGGGCAACCTTTGAGATCGCCAAAGCATGCATCGATTCCGGCCTCTCTTCTGTCATGATTGATGGGTCGCATCATCCTTATGAAACAAATGTTCAACTTACCAAGCAGGTCGTGGACTACGCCCATACAAAGGATGTCACCGTAGAAGGGGAATTGGGGGTGCTGGCAGGGATCGAGGATGAAGTCTCTTCGGAAGCTTCCCATTACACGAAACCCGAAGAGGTGGAAGATTTTGTGAGCCAGACGGGTGTGGATAGCCTGGCCATTTCGATCGGTACATCTCACGGGGCGTACAAATTCAAGATCAAGCCGGGAGAGGAAATCCCTCCTCTTCGATTTGACATCCTGGAAGAGATCGAGAAGCGGCTGCCAAATTTTCCGATCGTTCTCCATGGCGCATCCACAGTCATTCCCGAGTATGTCGAGATGATCAACATGTTCGGTGGAAAACTCGACAATGCTGTGGGTATCCCAGAGGAACAATTGCGGAGGGCGGCAAAGTCGGCTGTCTGCAAGATCAACATCGACAGCGACGGCAGATTAGCCATGACTGCCACTATCCGAAGAGTGTTCGCTGAAAAACCGGAAGAGTTCGATCCCCGAAAGTATCTCGGTCCTGCACGTGATGCCTTGATCGCCATGATCAAAACCAAGAATGAGTCTGTCCTGGGAAGCGCTGGCAAAGCATAATTGTAAGTGCCGGAAAAGCAAATCCGGATTTGATTAAAGAATGGAATTTTTCGGTGGAGCTGGCTGGGCCAACGCCAAATTTTGGAGAATAAAATGACCTCGAACGACCTCGATTTTTCCATTGAGATTTTGGGCGAATGCCGCATCCCCTCTCCCATGAAAGGGGTTCCCTTTGTGAGTCAACAAGATCATGTGCTTTATCACTCTAACTTCAGAGACATCCAGCCATTTCTGGATGCGGGAAAGGAACCTCCGCACTTTGAAATGGCCGGGCCAAGGGAAAAAATATACTTCGATCCATCCAAGCTCAAATGTGGCATCGTGACATGTGGAGGCCTCTGTCCGGGCCAGAATGATGTTATACGAGCGATCGTCATGAGCCTTCACTACCACTATGGCGTTAAAATTGTTTTTGGCTATCGTTTTGGGTTTGAAGGCTTGAGCCATAAATATGGACACACACCTATAGAACTGGATCCTGATGTGGTCGATGATATCCACAAGTGGGGAGGGACGATCCTCGGTTCGTCCAGAGGGCCTCAGGATGTTTCGGAAATGGTCGACACCCTGGAACGGATGAATGTGGGGCTTTTGTTCACCATAGGAGGGGATGGCACGCTGCAGGGAGCCCAGGCCATCGCTGATGAGATTGAGCGGCGGAGGTTGAATATCGGAGTTGTGGGAATTCCCAAAACCATAGATAATGATATCTCCTATGTGGAAAAATCCTTCGGCTTCGAAACGGCTGTTTCTGAATCGAGGACGGCCATATACGGTGCTCACACAGAGGCCCTTGGAGTGAGAAACGGAGTGGGCCTGGTTAAGCTTATGGGCCGGTACTCCGGATTTATCGCTTCATACGCGTCTCTTGCGAATAACGATGTCAACTTCTGTCTGGTACCCGAAATACCTTTCTCCCTTGAGGTTTTCCTTGAGGCGTTAAAGAAAAGATTGGACGCTCGAGGGCATGCCGTCATTGTTGTCGGGGAGGGGGCCGGACAGGGTCTGATGAAGAGGAGGATGGAAAAGGATGCTTCGGGGAATATCAAACTGGGAGATATCGGTGTTTTTCTCAAAGACCAGATCAAGATCTATTTTGAAAAGATCGGTGGGGAGGTCAATTTGAAGTACATCGACCCGAGCTACATCATCCGCAGCGTGCCCGCCAACTCGAGTGATTCGGCATTCTGTCTTGTGCTGGGACATGATGCCGTTCATGCAGGCATGACGGGAAGGACAAATATGCTTGTGGGCTACTGGAACCAACAGCTCACACACGTGCCGATCCCGCTGGCGGTATCCAAACGCAAGCAGATAGATCGCCATGGAAGGTTGTGGAGCGATGTCCTCTCCAGCACGGGACAGCCGAAGGATCTGAAATGAAGCTTGTGGATAAATTAAGACAAGATGCCGAAGCGATCTTTCGGGCGGGGCTCAGTGCGGTCGACTCCAAGAGCGCTGTGACAAAATTTCTGAACAGGAACGGTCGTGTGCTGACAGTTGAAAATTTGTCGTATGACCTGTTGGAATATGAGAATGTCTATGTCATTGGCGCGGGAAAAGCATCGGCAGCCATGGCGCAGGCTGTGGAAGAGATTCTGGGTGAGCGAATTAAAGCTGGCGTGATCAATGTCAAGTATGATCACACCTTGCCTCTGGACATCATCATGCTCAATGAGGCGGGACATCCCGTCCCTGACGAAGCTGGCTTAAAAGGAACACAACAGATTGCTAAGCTTCTTGAGAAGACCGGCGAAAAAGACTTGGTTCTGTGTTTGATCTCGGGTGGAGGTTCAGCGCTTTTGCCTTATCCGGCAGAAGGGATCACCCTGGATGAGAAGAGGCAGTTGACGCAAATCCTTTTGGAGAGTGGCGCCACCATCCATGAGATAAATGTCCTTCGAAAACATGTATCTCGCGTTAAGGGAGGAAAACTGGCGAGGTTGGCCTATCCCGCGACTCTGGTCACTGTGATCTTATCGGATGTGATCGGCGATGACCTGGATAGTATCGCCTCAGGCCCCACCGTTCCCGACAGAAGCACGTACGCAGATTGTCTGCGTATTTTACACGAGTATTCTGTGCAGGACAATATTCCTAAAGCCGTCCTTGATCACTTTGAGAAGGGGGCCCAGGGACTCATCGAAGAAACGCCAAAAGCTGGTGACCCGGCTTTTATAAAAACACAGAATGTGATCGTGGCCAGCAATTCACTCGCCATTCAGGCCGCTAGGCACAAGGCCGATGCACTTGGGTATAACAGCCTGGTCTTGTCTTCTTCCATTGAGGGGGAGACTAAGGATGTCGCTCTTGTTCACGCCGCAATCGCCAAAGAGATTCTGAAGACGGGGGAGCCCGTGTCAAAACCCGCCTGCGTAATATCCGGCGGGGAGACCACGGTAACGATCCGTGGGCAGGGCAAGGGGGGCCGCAACCAGGAATTTGTGCTTGCAGCAGCGATCGCAATAGACGGTCTGGAGAATGTGGTCATTTTGAGCGGGGGTACAGACGGCACCGATGGCCCCACCGATGCGGCTGGCGCACTCGCCGATGGCAGAACGGTCAGCAGAGCAGCGAGTCAAGGATTGGATGCCCAAGAATACCTCCGCAACAACGATTCCTACTCTTTCTTCCACCCTCAGGGCGACCTGCTCAAAACAGGCCCAACATTCACCAATGTCATGGATTTACGACTGGTCATTGTGGGCGGGTGATCTTATGAAAGCTCGAGCCAATCGAGCGCCTTGTACAGAATGTAGCGATAGACATCTGTTTCGGATAGGCCCATGGATTTACCAGCCGCCACGATGTGCTCTGTCCCATATTCGGGATGATCCTTTACAAATGAATAAACAGAAAGCCATGTAGCCTCCAGTTTTTATTGTTTTGATTTGGCGGCGAGATAGTTTTTCAGGTAGCGTGCTGTGTGGGATTTTTGGGAGCGGATGGCGCTTTCAGGAGGGCCTTGAACAACGATCTCCCCGCCTCGATCACCACCCTCAGGGCCAAGGTCGATGATGTGGTCTGCGCACTTGATCATGTCGAGATTGTGCTCGATAACCACCACCGTGTTTCCCTCTTCGACGAGCGTTTGAAAGGCTTGTAAGAGGACAGCCACATCATCGGGATGTAGTCCTATCGTCGGTTCGTCAAAAAGGTACAGGATATTCTTGTTTTTCTGGTGGACGAGATTGTAAGCCAGTTTGATCCTCTGGAGCTCACCTCCGGAGAGCGTAGTTGTAGGCTGGCCCAGTCTTAGATAGCCTAAGCCTACTTCTATGAGAGGCAGTAGTTTTTTCCGGATCTTTGTGTTATCCGAAAAAAATGAGGCCGCTTCGGATATGCTCATCTGGAGGATGTCGTCGATGTTCTTCTCTCTGTATTTCACGTCCAGGATCTCGCTCTTGAAGCGCTTACCCTTACAGGCCTCGCATGTCAGGACGATATCGGAAAGAAATTGCATTTCCACGACCTGATGTCCCGCGCCTTTGCATTCATCACACCGGCCCCCATCGGTGTTGAAGGAGAAGAAACCAGGCTTGTACCGCATGGTTTTTGCCTCTCTTGTCTGAGAGAACAGCTGCCGGATCTCGTCCATGGCTTTGGTGTATGTCGCGGGAATGGACCGGGGCGAAGTGCTCAGCGGAGATTGGTCGACCATGATGACCTTGTCCACAGCCCCCTTCCCTTGGATGTCTTTGAAGCCATCCGTGGATTGCCCGTTCCAACCTCTGTAGAGGACGTCATGAAGCAGCGTGCTTTTTCCCGAGCCGGAAACACCGGTCACACAGGTAAAAGCGTGTAACGGGATCTTCACATCCAGATGTTTGAGGTTGTGTTTGTGGGCATCGATGATGGTGATGAATCCCTGTCCTTTTCGCCGCTCTTCGGGGATCTTGATCTGCTCTTCGTGTCTCATGTACCGGGCTGTTCGGGACTGGGAGAATCTGAGAAATCGAGACATCGCGCCTGAAAATATCACTTTCCCCCCGTTCTCTCCGGCTCCAGGCCCGAGGTCGATGATGTATTCTGCGGATTTGATGATCTCTGGGTCGTGCTCCACGACCATCACTGTGTTCCCCATCTCTTGCAGGGACTTAAGGATCTCGATCAGACGATGGTTGTCTCGAGCGTGGAGCCCGATACTCGGCTCGTCCAGTACAAAGAGCGTGCCGACAAGAGACGTGCTCAGAGCGGCTGCAAGGTTGATTCTCTGGGCTTCCCCTCCGCTGAGTGTAAACGTCATGCGGTCGAGAGTGATGTAGTCCAACCCCACCTCCAGAAGAAATTTTAATCTCCCCTGGATCTCGGCGAGAAGTTTTTCAGCCACCTGTTTCTGAAAAGGAGTCAGAACCACAGAGCTAAAGAAGTCCTGCGCCTGCTGGACCGTGTTCCGCGTGACCTCTCCGATGGATCGGCCGCCGATTTTTACGCTCAGCGCCTGGGGATTCAGGCGCATTTGGTGACAGTCGGGGCAGGGGATATATTTTCTGTATCGCGCCAGAAGAACGCGTACCTGGACCTTGTACTTTTTCCTCTGCAGCTTGTCGAAGAAGCCCAAAACACCTTTGTACCGGCCCTCGCCCTCAAAGACGAATTTTTTCCACTCGTCCGTCAGGTCTTCATAGGGAACATCCACGGGGATTTCCCTGAATTGTGCCTCCTCCATCAGCCGCCGCTGGCGCCTTCGGGACACCGGCTTTGTCCACGGCTCGACAGCCCCCTCTGCGAGGGATTTTGTTTTATCGGGGATGATCTTGTCCTCATCAAAGATCGCGAGGTCGCCGAAACCGTGGCATGTGGGACATGCACCCTGTGGACTGTTAAAGGAGAAGAGGTTGGGGTAAGGAGCTTCATAGAGGATGTCGCATTTTTTACACTCCAGCTTGTCGGAAAAGAGAAAAACGCGGCCTTTCTCTGTGAGGACTTTAGCCCTCCCCCCTCCTTTGACCATGGCGATCTCTAAGGAGTCTGCCAGTCTTTCTCGTTCGTCTCTGTCCAGAGTCATCCGGTCCACGAGTACATCTAAGCTTTCTGAGCCCCCCAGATCCGCCTCATCAAGATCAAGGATTGTGTTTCTTTTGATGAGTCTAGAAAAGCCATCCTTTCGGAGTTGTTCAAGGTCCGCCTCCCGAGACCAGGAGAAGGAGATCCAGACTTTTGTCTCAGGAGGCAAAGCGTACAAAGTTTCGATCATGGAATCGATGGTGTCTCTCTGGACAGTTTCGCCGCATTTCTGGCAGTGAACGATGCCGATCCGAGCGTACAGCACTCTCAGAAAATCATAGATCTCAGTGACGGTGGCAACTGTGGAGCGGGGATTCTTTGTGACAGCCTTCTGCTGGATGGCGATGGCAGGAGTGATCCCTTCGATCCTCTCTGCGTCCGGTTTGTCCATACGTTCCAGGAATTGGCGGGCGTAGGAAGAGAGGGATTCGATGTACCGGCGCTGGCCTTCGGCATAAAGAGTGTCAAAAGCCAATGAGGATTTCCCCGACCCGGAAACACCCGTGACGATGATGAGTTTGTTCAAGGGGATATCCAGGTCGATGCCCTTGAGGTTGTGGACGCGCACGCCCCGCAGGATGATCTTATCTTTGGGTGCAGTCATTTGAGATGGGGAGAGTTTTAAGTCTTGTTTTTTGTCCACTCCAGGATTTTTGCTCTGAGTTTGTCGGGATCCACAGGCCTTGTCAGAAAATCATTCATCCCAGCTTCGAGACATTCATCGCGGCCCTCTTTAAAAGCCACAGCCGTAAGGGCGATGATCGGGAGTTTGGTGTTTCCCGATTTTCGGATGTTCTTTGTCGCTTCGATTCCACCCATGACAGGCATTTGGAGGTCCATCAGACATAGGGCATACTCCTCGGTGGTGGCTTTTTCAAATGCGATCTTTCCGTTGGGGGCAATCTCTTCCTCACAGCCAAGTTTTTGCAGCAGGATCCGGATGAGTTTTTGGTTGACGGGATTATCCTCGGCCACCAGGACTCTTATCTTTTTTGCAGACAGTTCCTCGGCCATATGTGTGGTGACAATCTGACCTTCTTTGCGTGCGTCTCCCAACACGGTTTTGAGCACATTGATGACAGCTCTCTCTCTTGCCGGCTTTGTCATGAATGCATCAAAACCATTCTCTTTGGCAAGCCTTGCTGATCCTGGCCTGGCGTCTGATGAGATGGCGACAAGTTTGATCCCCTCGAACTTTGGCTCGCTTTTGATCTTTCTTGCAAAGTGATAGCCGTCCATCTTCGGCATCATGATGTCTGAAATGATAATGTCGGGAAGATCTTTCTCTGCCTCCAACCCTTTCCAGGCATCTACAGCCAAAATATATTCTGTGCGGACGATTAACCCTGCATTCTGACAATAGGATTTAATGAGGCGACGGGCATTGTCATTATCGTCTACGATAAACACTCCCTTTCCTTTGAGCTCCTCAGATTCAAGTGGCGTGATATCACCTCTGTCCAAGAGGTTTGATTCCCTGAGCCTGAGGATGACAAAGAACTCGCTGCCTTTTCCCTCTTCGGATTCCACCCATATCTTTCCATTCATTTTTTCGACCAGTGCGCTGGTGATGGCCAATCCCAATCCTGTACCGCCGTACTCTCGAGTTATGGATGTATCTGCCTGAGTGAATGTTTCGAAGATCAATTTTTGTTTGTCCTTTGGAATGCCTACGCCGGTATCTTTCACAGAGATCTGAATCGGGTAAATGCTCTTCCCAGCCTTCGAACCGATGGGTTCCGACTGTGCAGGCGATACATGGATACCGATCTCGCCCTCTTCTGTGAATTTGATGGCATTGTTGAGAAGATTCAGGAGGATCTGTCTTATTCGTGTGGGATCGCCTTTGAAGTTTTCTGGCATCGCCTCATCAATATGGTGATAGAGTTCGATTTTTGCGTACGAGACTTTGGGTCTTGCTATCTTTAAGATATCTTCCACAAGATTCTTCATGCTGAAATCGATTTCTTCCAGCTCGATCTGCCTGGCCTCAATTTTGGAGAAGTCCAGGATGTCGTTGATCAGGGCCAGCAAGAGCTTTCCACTTTCGCGGATCGTGTCTACGTAGTCTAATTGGGGTTCATCCAGTGTTGTGTCGGAGAGGATGTCGGAAAAACCGATCACAGCATTGAGAGGTGTGCGGATCTCATGAGACATGTTGGCCAAAAACTCGCTCTTTGCCTGATTGGCCCGTTCTGCGGCTTCCTTGGCTTGTTTGAGCTCCTCTTCTGCTTTTTTACGTTCGGTGATATCCGTGGCCGCGTAGACGATTCCTGCGGGGGTGCCATTCTTGTCTGCGATCGCAGACGCAGAGACGCTCATGTCAACAGTTGTGCCGTCCTTTCTCTCCCACCTCATCTCTCGAGCGCGGAGCACCCAATCCCTGTTGAGTTTACTCGGAAAAACGTCGCCCGAGACATCGAAAAGCAAAGAGACTTTCTGGTCTTTCAGTTCCTTTTCTCTGTATCCAAGCAGCTCGCAGAGAGATCGGTTGACCACACAGATATTCCCTTCGAGGTCGATGACAGAGATCGGCCCTTCGGTCGTTTCTAGGATGTGTTTGGCCGCAAAGGAAGGGGTCAGGTCGATCAACCTGAAGTGCAGGATGGTCTGTCCCAATATCAGAGCACAGATGAATATGGGAATATACCCAAGGGGATAAATGGGAATCCCCAAGGTCGGCATAAAATCGATGGCTCCGAATAGACCTAGCGCAACCCCTAGAAAAATACCTTTAAGCCGGCTCCTTTCCCGCTCGGAGATGCTCCCCAGGAATTCTGTCCAGAGAAGGGCCATGCTGATTATCATGAAGAGACCTACATAGACAATGAGAGTGAATCCCAGCGGACCATATCGGGCATAATAACCCCAGCGCTGGAGAGAAACGCCTTCGATCAGATAAGGGGAGAACACAAAACCGGCGCAAAACAAGCCCGATAGTCCTAGTGTAGCCCAGGCAAAGTGTTTGTATTGCCTGTAACGCCGGATGATATCCAGGGTGAAGATGAAGAAGAAACTCGGGATAAAAGCCACGCCGAAATGCTCGATCGTGGCCCAGAACAGGGCGTCCTGTTCATTGGGGGCAGAGTACAACCAGGCCAGGGAACCGAGCCAAACAAGTATGCTCGAGGTGACCATAAAGAAGGAGACACTGACCTTGGAGGCCTTGTCCTTGATCATCGTGATGAGGCCCAGAACGAACATCACGATGCCGACAACGAGTGGAGGAACCGTGAAGATGTTCAGTTTAAAGATCAGTGAATCTAGTGATTGCATGATAACCTCATGTCTTTTAATGGAGTCGAAATTACCCGCAAGGGGTGGGAGAGAATTTTTCCCTTAGTTCTGAATAATGACCAATACGTGTGACTTCTCATGCAGTTTTAAGGTTATGGTTATGGTTACAGTTTATGGATTTTTTGTCAATATCCGAAACCGAAAATATGGTTGTAATTTTGGGTTCATTCTGATATTGAGTTAGTTATAATAAGTATCGACATTTTTTATGAATAATTCAGATGAGGAGGTTAAATGAAAAAGAAAGGAACAAAGCTGGCATTGTTGTTCGGTGCAGTTCCTTTTATAATGTTGGTTTTAGCACTCCCGCTGGTCAATCGGATAGAGCCAGTGATCTTTGGGCTACCCTTCCTCCTCTTTTGGATCCTGACCTGGGTCATGTTGACTCCTCCCATTCTTTTCGCGGCCTATCTCTGCGAGAAAAGATTTAACAAAAATGCAGAAGGAGAAAGCGAGTGAACGTGGCTCTTGTCATCATTTTTGCCACGATAGGCATTTCCGCAGGAGTCGGCATATTTGCGGGAAGACGGGTCAAAATGAACCTAGAGAACTGGACGGTTGCCGGCCGCCAGTTCGGGCTGATACTCATCTGGCTCCTTATGGCGGGCGAGATCTACACGACGTTCACTTTTCTGGGAGCCAGTGGATGGGCGTACTCCAAAGGAGCTCCAGCCTTTTATATTTTGATATATGGTGCGTTGGCATATACGCTGTCCTTTTTCATCCTTCCCGCGCTGTGGAGAGTGGGCAAGCGGCATGGCCTCCACACGCAGCCCGACTATTTTGTAATGCGTTATGGCAGCCGGTCCCTCGGTGTTTTTGTCGCCCTCGTCGGAGTGTTTTCCATCATCCCCTACCTTCAGCTCCAACTGGCCGGATTGGGGTTTATCGTTGAAGCCGCCAGTAATGGTGCGATTCCATCCAACACAGCCATCATCATAGCGTTTGTTCTAACCTGTGTCTTTGTCTACACCAGCGGCCTCCGGGGAGCCGCCTGGGTCTCGATCATCAAGGATGTGATGATGCTTGCAGCCGTGGGAGTTGTGGGGATCGGAGTCCCCATCATCTATTTTGGCAGCCCTGGAAAGATGTTTGAGGCTGTTATAGCTAAAATGCCCGAACATCTGATTTTTCCGGGATCGACAACGAATATGGATGTCGGATGGGTCATGTCCACAGTTTTGCTCACGGGATTGGGTTTTTACATGTGGCCGCACGTATTCGGGTCTGCCTTTTCTGCGAAAAGCGATAAGATCATCAAAAGAAATGCTATCATCATGCCCTTCTATCAAATTCCGATCCTTCTCATATTTTTGGTCGGTCTTACAGCCTTCCTGGTCATTCCCGAGCTAAAAAACGGCGATATGGCCTTTTTGGAACTGGTGAATCGGACATATCCCCCATGGTTCATGGGATTTGTGGGTGCCGCCGGTGCGGTGACGGCCATGGTGCCTTCAGCGATCCTGGTGCTGTTTGCATCGACTCTTCTGGCGAAGAATGTCTACCAAGCTGCATTTCGGCCGCACGCCAAAGAAGAGACGGTGTTGCGATTATCCAGGATCATGGTGCTCGTCGTCACGACTTTTGCGCTCGTTTTTGCCATCTTTTTTCCCAATGAGCTGGTGAATCTCCTTATCCTGGGGTATGACGGTGTGTGTCAGTTCTTTCCCGGGGTGGTTCTTGGCCTCTTCTGGAAGCGCGTGACAAAGGAGGGAGTGTTCACCGGTCTTATCGTTGGATTAGCCTGTGTGGCATTCCTCATCCTCACCGGCCGCGACCCATTTTTGGGGATGAATGCGGGTTTTGTAGGGCTCGTTGCAAATGGGTTCTTCACAGTAGCGGTGTCCCTCAACACAAAACCGAAACGCTTGGACACTGTTTGAAGATATACGGAAATTGCAGCTTAACAGGATTGTTAACTTGAACTATTTATAAAAATATAGATTTTCAATAGTCCAGGCTAAATGAAAACACGAGGAGAAGAATATGCGAGAACAACTCAAAAAAGATGCGGAGGAGATAGCCGGTCAACTCGTAGAATGGAGGCGGGATTTTCACCGCAATCCAGAGGTTGCATTCCAAGAACAAAGGACGTCTTCGGTCATCCACAAATATCTGGAGAGCCTCGATATCCCTGTCACAGAATGTGCTGAAACAGGATTGAGAGGTGTACTACGGGGAAATCCCGGCGGCAAAACAGTAGCGCTAAGAGCGGACATTGACGCCCTTCCCCTGAAGGAAGAAGGAGACAAGGAATACATATCCCAGAATCCGGAGGCAGCTCATTGTTGTGGGCATGACGGCCACATGGCCATACTGATGGGGGCTGTGAAACTTCTTTCGGAGAGGAAGAGTGAATTCAAGGGGAATGTGGTTATTCTATTCCAGCCTTCGGAAGAACGTATGCCCGGCGGAGCCAAACGGATGATCGAAGAGGAGGCACTTGAAGGAGTCGACGCCATCTTCGGTCTGCATCTTTGGGTGCCGTTGCCAACTGGTGCAGTGGCTGTTGTCAAAGGGCCGATGATGGCACAACCGGATGACTTCACCATCATCGTGAAGGGGAAGGGGGGGCATGGTTCCATGCCTCATCAAACGGTGGACCCGATCCTGGTGGCCTCACAGATCGTGGTGAATGCACAGAGCATCGTCAGCAGGAACATAGATCCTCTAAAGCCAGCGGTTGTGTCTTTTGGGACGATAGAGGGCGGCACGATCTACAACATTATTCCCGGTGAAGTCAAATTGACAGGCACGGTGAGGAGCTTTGAGTCGGAAATAAAGGATATCGCAAAAAAACGCATCGAAGAGATCGCAGTAGGCACGGCCAAAGCCATGGGTGCTAGTGTAGAGTTTTCCTATGAGGAAGGATATCCTCCTCTTGTAAATGACGAGACCATGGCTGATTTTGTTTTGGACGTAGCCAAGCAGACACTCGGCAAAGATTGTGTCGTCGATATCAATCCGGTCATGGGGGGTGAAGATTTTGCCTATTTCCTCGAAAAGATTCCCGGTGCGTTTCTGTTCCTTGGTGCAGGAGATGGAATGGACTTTCCTCACCATCATGCGGCTTTTGACATCGACGAGAGAGCTCTTTCTCAAGGCACCTTGCTCATGACCAGTCTTGCCCTGGAATATTTGCATAAATACAAATAGATCTTATGAGACGAGAAGAAATAATCTGCAGGGGATACGTATTGTCCGCTCAATCTTTTGGCCTGTTTTTGCGCTAGTATATTTTGGGAGCGATAGCGACCCACACCTTTAGTCCAGGTGGAGCATATGAATGTTTTTCTCATTCTAACAGTTGCGTTGGCCCTAGCCCTAGATGCCTTTGCGGTTTCGATCGCCCTAAGCCTCAGAGCACGAGGAATAAGCCTGAAACAAACACTCCGGCTGGCTTTGTCCTTTTCTTTCTTTCAATTTCTGATGCCCATTATCGGATGGTGGGCGGGTACAAGAATACTCTCGCTTGTACAGGCTATCGATCACTGGGTGGCTTTTGGCTTGCTCCTTATCATCGGCTGCCGGATGATCCGTGAGTCTTTAAAACCACAGAAGGAGCAGAGACAAAAAGAACAGGACCCAACAAAAGGGTGGTCCCTGCTTTTGTTATCTCTGGCGACCAGTATCGATGCCTTAGCTATGGGTTTAGCTTTTGCGGCACTCGGTGAGGAGATCCTTTATCCAGCTGTTCTTATCGGGATTGTAACTTTTTTAATGACAGTTCTGGGGACAAGATTGGGACCCATCATCGGTCAGATCGCAGGCAAATGGGCTGAACTTTTAGGGGGAGTGGTCCTTGTCCTCATCGGGATAAAGATCCTGATTGATCATCTGTAGGTTGAAATTCTCAAGTTTTTTGGAATTTTTCAGCAATTTTTCCTAGAGTCTCGTAAAGCAGAGGTACCACGATCAAACGGAGCAATATGGCAAAGAAGAACCCGCCGATGTAGACGATAGCGAGAGGCCTGTGCAGCTCTGCACCCGTGGTTTTGATCAAAGCCATGGGCAGCACGGCCACGATCATCACCAGGTCCGTCATGATGATCGGTCTGAATTTGGTTATAGCCCCTTGCATGACAGAATCCCTGAGAGATAGCCCTTGTTTTCGGAAATCGTTGATTTTGGCCACGAGGATGACGTCGTTCTGGACGCAGATTCCGAACAAAGCGATAAGCCCGATCGTTGATGATACATTCATGGTTTGACCGGCGATCAATAATGCCAGAATCCCTCCGATAAGTGTTGTTGGGATGTTCAGGATGATGAGGGAAGCCTGCCAGAGCGAGCCAAAAGAAGAGAAGAGGATGACGAAAATGATCAGGATGACGATGAGCATGAGCGAGGTCAGATGTTTCATGGCTCTCTGTTGGCTCTCGAATTGACCACCGAAAGTGGTAAAATATCCGGGAGGAAGATCGATCTCGTCCTCAATTTTCTGCTGGGCCTCTTTGACAAAACTGACGATGTCGCGGTCAACAAGGTTGCAGAGGATGATTTTTCGCCGCATGAGGTTTTCTCGAAAAATAGTCTGAGGTCCTACACTTCTGTATATTTTTGCAAGCTGAGAAAGGGGGATCCTTTCCCCGTTCGGTGCATCGACCAGGAGTTCTTTTACGGCTTCTTGGTCGTTCCGGTATTTTTCAGGGAGGCGGATGAGGACAGAAGTGATTCGGTCTTTTTCGTAAACATCGGTCGCTTCGATCCCATTCAGTGCAGTCTCGATGATATCGGCGACATCACTCACGGGTATCCCAAAGCGGGCAAGTTTTGATCTGTCCACATCGATGATCAGTTGAGGTATTCCTGTGGTCTGTTCGATCTGCAGATCGGCTACACCCCTGATCTCGGCAAGGACGTTTCTGATGTCTTCGATATAGTCATTGAGAACATCCAGGTCTGATCCAAAAAGCTTCACCGACAGCTCCCCCTCGACTCCGGTCAGCATCTCTGCCAGCTTATTGGCGATGGGCTGCTCGAAAATGTAGGCGATTCCGGGTATCTTGTCTAGTTCCTGCCTCATGGCCTGAGTGATTTCATCGAATCCTCGCTTCCGCTTTTCTAGGGGAAGGAGCTCTATATTGTAGTGGCTGTGGTTGACAGGGTGAACATGTTCAGAGGCCTCTGCTGTTCCCGTTGTTCGCGAAACGGATATGACCTCTGGAAAAGCAAGGAAGATTTTTTCGATGTGCTCACCCATTTTTATGGATTCCTCCAGAGATGTTTCGGGCAGCATGACCGTAGAGGCCATGATTGCTCCTTCGTCCAATGGAGGTACGAACTCTTTACCCAGAAAGTTATAAGAAATTCCAGCCCCTATGAGTAGGATAAGAAAAATCGCCAGGATCACTTTTTTATGTTTAAGAGCTCCTTCAAGAATCGTGCGATACTTTGGTGTGAGGAATTCCGTGACAGGATTTCTTTTCTCTTTAATGTGTTTTTCGGTCAGGAAGACAGATGCCAGAACCGGCTTGAGAGTAAGGTTGAGGATGAGTGAACCGAACAGAGCCGCAGCAACAGCGAATGCTGTCGGGCGGAACATGGCGCCTTCAATGCCCTGAAGTGTTAAAAGGGGAATAAAAACAAGAATGATGATCAGGTTCGCGGAAAAAAGATACTTCCCGACATCATTTGCAGCCTCCGACGTGAGCTCAAGGGTGGACGCCTGACCCTTTTTTTCGCGAAGAACCCGGTAGATGTTCTCGACCATGATGATCGAACCGTTGGCCACTTTTCCGATACCGATCGCCAATCCTCCGATGGACATGACGGTCAGTTTGATTCCGAACAAGTCCATCAGGACCAGCGCGATCAGTAAGGAAAAGGGGATCGTTAAGGAAGCGATAAATGAACTCCTTAAGTTCCACATAAAAAAGATCATGACCAGGACGATGAGGATGGCCCCTTCGAGAATCGAGATTTCAACGTGATTGATGGATTTCAGAATAAGGATGGATTGGTCATAGAAATACTTTATTTTTATTGTTTCGGGAAGATCCCGTGCGATTTGAGAAAGCGTTTTTTTGATGTTCGCTATGGCTGTCAACGTGTCGCCGCCGTACTGTTTTTCAATAGTCACATAAACGGACTCTTTTCCGTTGTGACTGCCGGATTCTCGTCTGAATTTTGGTCCGATTCTGACATCGGCCACATCCTTCACATAGATCGGTACATTGTTATGAGAAGTGATGACTGTGTTCTGGATGTGGTCGAGACTTTCGAGGCGCCCGATTCCTTTGATGAGCGTTTCCTGGGAGCCCTTCATGATAATTCCGCCCGAAAAATTTCGGTTGCTATTCTCGATAGCCTCTTTAACCTCATTGATCGTGACGTCATAGTTTTTGAGCATTTCGGGTTTGAGATAAACCTGGAATTGTTTGATGAAACCTCCAAGGTTAATAACAAAAGAAACACCTTCAACTCCCTGAAGTCTATAGCGGATCGTCCAGTCTGCGATCGACCTGAGTACCATGGGATCGGTCTCTTCACTGACGACCGCAAATTCGAAAATTTCGCCCATTCTCGAAGAAACCGGCCCAAGGATTGGCTGTGTGGTCCCGATTGGGAGACGGCCTGATATAAGTTCGAGTTTGCTGGCCACGATTTGTCTGGCAAGGTAGATATCCATCCCCCAATCGAATTCAACAGTGACGACGGAATCTCCCGTGGCTGACTCCGACCTGACCCGGGTCACATGCGGAGCGCCGTTGAGAAGGCTTTCGAGTGGAAATGTGATGAGCCTTTCCACATCCTCGGCGGCCATTCCGGGATTTTCAGTGATGATATTGACCAGGGGGGCATTCAGCTCAGGATATATATCTTTAGGCATTTGTGTATAAACGATAACTCCCCACATGGAAACAAGAAAGACCAGAAGGATTGTCAGTAATCTGTGTTTTAACGCATACTCAATCAGTTTATCTATCATTGTGGCTTCTCCAGTTATGTTGTCAGAAAAAACTCACTACAAGTGTCCACCCCGACAGACTAATGGACCTGCCCCTTCTTCAAAATTTCGTCATAAAGCTTGGATTTTAGCTGGTAATTGCCTATCGTAACGACTTCATCTCCTTCCTGAATGCCGCTGAGAATTTCGACGAGAGAATCTTCCTTTGCTCCAAGTTCGACGACTTGGGGATAGTATTTCCCAGCTTTTTTGATGAAAACGATGCTGTTGTCTCCATCATCGAGGATCGCTTCTTTCGGGAGAACGAGAGCTTTAGTCTGATGGTTTAAAAGAATCTGTATATCGGCAAACATCCCGGGCTTGAGCTTGTAATCTGCGTTGTTGACCTCTGAGCGCACCGTGATTGTGCGAGTCTCTTCATTCAAAACATCACTGATATAACTGATCTCTGCATTGAATCGATCTTCAGGATAGGCCGGCACATCCACTTCTACTTGTTGTTTTTCCTTTATTTTAGAGATGTCTTTTTCGTATATTTCCGCGTCGATACAGAGAATGGTCGGGTCCATGACGGTGAGGATCTCCGTTTCTTGATCGATCATTGCTCCGAGGACGGCGTTGTTGATGGTAATTTTTCCATCGATGGGTGCATAGAGAGTAATGACGGGATTTATTTGGTGGGTTTCGGCAATAGCCTTAACTTCTTCTTCACTGAAGCCCAGGACATGAAGCTTTTTCTCCGTTGCGTTGCGGTTAGCTTCTGCAATTATGAAATCCGATTCTGCGTACAAATAATCCTTCTGTGCGCCTACGCCGCGGTCAAAAAGCCTTTTTTGCCTTTCATAATTGACTTTGGCCAATTCAAAATCCGCCTGTGCTTTGTAGAAATCGGATTTGGCATTTCCTACTTCTTCACTTTGGAGTGTAACGAGTTTTTGCCCTTTCTTAACCCACTCTCCTATGCGGGCGTGGATCTGGGCGATTCTTGCCGGAAAGGGATAGCTAACAATGGCTTTTCTGTAGGGATGTTCCAGAACTTTCCCCATAGCTGCAAGTTTGGATTTCAGTGGCATATAGGCTGCTTTGACAGTTTCAACCTCTATAGCACCTATCTCATCATCGGTCAGCTCGATCACATCAGATGGCCCCCAATTCCTGGCTCCACTTCCTCGTCCTCTTCCGGCCAATCCTCTTCCAACCGCCTGTTGGCCTCTTTTGCCCATTCTCTGTTGGCCTGGAGGCTGTGTCTGATTTGCTTTTGTACCGGATTCACCCTGGGCCAATTCTGTCTCTTCGTGTTTTTTTGTCTCTCTGTGTTTTCCACAAGTGAGCCCAAATCCCATAAGAGAAAGGATAAGGATCAGATACAAAAAGCGATTTTTATATTTTTTTATCATTGGCGTTCTCCTTCCAGATTCTGTCCTATGGATTTTTCCAAAGCGGCCAAAGCGGCCTCATAATTGAAAAGAGCGTCAGCATAGGATCGTGCAGATTCAAGAAGTGTCCTCCGTGCAGCAATGAGCTCGATGCTGCCGATCTCTCCTTCTTGATAGCTGAAGAGAAACATGTTGTAGACCTCTTCTGCTTGGCTGAGAATTTCTGTCTCGTAAAGCTGAATCTGATTGTCAGCAGTCACCGCATTCATGTAAGCCTCTTCCACCTCGAGAGTGATGGTGTTTTTGATGTGATCCATCTCTTTCTGGATGGCAAGGATGTTGGCATCGGCTTCGGCGATCTCGCCCTTTTTGGGTTGCCAGAAAAAAAGAGGGATGGGTACGGATAGCGTCACATCCCACCAGGAACCCTCTCCCTCAACACGATGCCGGTTGACCCCCAACTCGAGATCTGGCAGATAGCTCATGGTGGCCGATTTTTTTTGGAGGTGTTCTCTTTCCAAGGAGAGACCGATTTTTCTCATTTCAGGACGTGTAATAAGTGCTCTGTCAAGAAGAGAGTCGAACTCCAGTTTAATGGGATCTCGCTTTAGATTTCCAACAACCTCGATGGGCGCATACTTTTTTCGGGAAAGGAGATAATTTAACGTAGCTCTGGCTAACCTGACATCGTTGGTAGCGGCCCGCACTTCGTTCGCAGCCGTCGCTGCCTCAACCCTGGCTCTCAATACTTCTACCTGTGCCACATCACCGGCTTCATGTTTGAGCTCTGCTTTGTCGAGGAAATCCTGGGCGAGCTCCTGGTTCCGCTGAGTATATGTTAGTTTCTCCTGAGCAAGAAGAAGACCGTAAAATGACCTTTTCACCAGGAAAGTCAAATCCAGTTTCAAGAGGTCGATTTCCGCCAGGAGTTCCTCCGATTCTTTAGAGGCGATTTTTCCGCGCACCGATTGTTTGCCCGGGAACTCGAAGGGCTGACTCACACCCAAGTATGTTTCTCCTGCATTCTTAAAATTGAAAAAACTGGGTTGAAGGTCCGAATCATAGTTTAAAGATGGCTGTGCAAAAGCTTTGGCCTGGTAGATCCGAGCCAGAGACGCTTGGTACTGTTGGAGTGAGGATAGGACAAGAGGATTTTGCTCAAGGGCAGTAGATACGCACTGCTCTAGAGTGAAGGCATTGTCTTCTGCAGTCTGGCTCCAGAGACAACCGATGCCGAACAAAACAGATATTAAAAGTGGCGCTAATCTTCTCTTCATCTGACCTCCTCATAGTCTGGAAGATACAATTTTATTGGACAGAACTGTTATGGGGGGATAATAGTTTAAATGTATGGAGGAGAACGGGAGGCAGAATTTATATAACTCAGATAGTTGTACTGGCAGGGTTTAATAATCCTTAACACTCCCAATAAAAAAAGCGGGGGAAGACAGAAAAAATTTATCTGACTTGTGACGAGTGTGGAATTCTGAAAATGGCATGCCATACAGGTGTCAGTCGAATGAATGTATTTTTCTGTATGAGAAAAATGAATGGAATGGGAGGTTACGATAAAAACAAAGAGAAAAATGAAATGAAAGTTCTTTCTAACTGTAATGTTCATATGAGCTCTTCCCATTACTATAGGAGAAGAAGCCGGATAAAGTCAACTCCAAAGATATATCCATAGGTGCTGGTTCCACTTGAGTGGTTGGCCTCAACTCGTGAATAATCCAGGTTAATTTTTATCGGGAAAATATTCTCTGACAAGATTTTTTATCCGTTC
>CAZIMJ010000141.1:0-7365 GCA_964540205.1 uncultured Eubacteriales bacterium
AAATGCCTCTTTAAAGTTCTTTTCGTCATCCATGGCCCCCTTCTTCGCTCAAATTAAGATCTTTGCTCCTAACGCTTCTAGTGGATTTTTCCCCAAAGGCCCTCTAGTGTCTGAATTGCAGTACGAACAAATAAGCTTATATGTTCAATTTTGTGATGATATAATAAAATATATAAAATTCTAAAGTAAGAAGGAGGGAAGATTATGGAAAATAGAATTTTGAATTTGTATGAGGAATACGCGAAAGGGTCACTCGACCGCCGGGAGTTCCTCAAGAAACTCTCTATACTTGTGGGTGGCACGGCTGCGGCTTTAACTCTACTTCCGTTTCTGGAAGGAAATGTCGCCGAACCCCAAGTCGTTGCCAAGGATGATCCACGACTTCATGTCGAGGACATCAAATACCCCGCTGAGACAGGAGAGATGCTTGCGCATTTTGCAAGGCCTAAAGGAGACGTAAAACTCCCCGGTGTAATCGTGATCCATGAAAACAGAGGGCTCAATCCCCACACAAGAGATGTTGCGAGGCGTGTCGCATTAGAAGGCTTTTTGGCTGTGGCCCCGGATGCTTGCTCTCCGCTAGGGGGAACTCCGGAGGATGTGGATGCAGCTCGGGCGAAGATACGAGAGCTTGATGCGGAGGCGACAGTGAAGAATTTCGTTGCTGCGGTCAAGTACTTAAAAACCCATCCACAATCGACAGGAAAGGTCGGATGTGTGGGCTTCTGCTGGGGTGGGGGAATAACAAACCAGGTGGCTGTCAACGCCCCGGATTTAAACGCAGCGGTTCCCTTTTATGGCAGACAGCCTGCGGCAGAAGATGTCCCGAAGATCAAAGCATCTATGCTTTGTCACTATGCCGGGCTTGATGAGCGGATCAATGCTGGAATCGAAGCATTTGAAGTGGCCATGAAGAAAGCGGGAGTTGAATACAAAATGTATATGTATGAGGGGGCAGGGCACGCATTTTTTAACGACACAGGCACCCGCTATCACGAGGAAGCGGCGAAGCTTGCTTGGAAGCGCACGATCGCGTTCTTCAAAGAAAAGCTAAAGACCTGACGATATTTTTGACTGGATTATTTATCCAGGCAGCATTTCTTGTATTTTAAACCGCTGCCACAGGGGCACGGATCATTGCGGCCGATTTTGGGGCCAGTTTGGATAAAAGTTTGGGAATCACTCGTTTGCGCACGGGGAGTTTGCTGATTTGACTCTAGGGTTTGCCGGCGCCATTGCGTGGCCACCTCTTGAACAAATGACTGGCAGTGAGTGAAAAAGCGTTTATATCCCGCACACAGATAATTCAATCCTGGTTCGCCATCATGTGTCCGGATGAAACGATTCTTCGGACACTCACCATTACACATTTCCCGGACCTCACACTCCAGGCAAACACGGGGGAGAGTATTCAACTTAGCTTGCCCGAATTCTCTCTGTGCCGGACTCTCGAGCAGCTCAACCAGTGGAATCTCTTGGATATTTCCAAGCCGATGTTCAGCATCGACGAAGTGGTCGCATGAATAGAAATCCCCGTTGTGTTCGATGACCGGAATATCCCCGCAGATCGGACGAAATATACACAGAGAATGTTCCTGTTCGAACGCTGTTCTGGTTGCCTCCTCGAATATCTGCACTTTGATCGAACCGACATCTTGTTCCACCCACTCATCGAAGATTGTGCAGAGGAAATCGCCCCAAGCTTCGGCCGGCATGGTGTTGCGACTTACTCCGCTTTCTGCTTCGGGCTGTCGTTCCACCATCGGTAGAAAGCTCACATACGGAGCTTTGATCTGCTTGAAAAATCTGTACACCTCGGTGGGGTGATGGACATTGTGTGCATTCACCACACACAGGATATCGCAATTGACCTCATGCTTCCGCAGGAGTCTATACCCACTCATCGTATCCTCGAAGGTGGACTTTTGATCTTTAGTCAGGCGGTACCGGTCGTGCATTTCCTGCGGGCCGTCCAAGCTGAGCCCCACTGCAAATCCCTCAGCCGCTAAAAAGTGGCACCATTCCTCATTGAGGAGTGTCCCGTTGGTTTGTATGCCGTTCGTGATGTACTGACCAGAAGGATGGTGTTTGTGCTGCAGTTCCACGATCCTACGAAAGTAGTCTAGTCCCAAGACCGTCGGCTCCCCCCCATGCCAAGAAAAGCGGATCAATTTCTCAGGATAAGCCTTGATATGCTGGACTATATACTCTTCCAAAATGTCATCCGGCATGCGAAACAACTCTCCTTTTGGATAAAGCTGTCCTTTCTTCAAGTAATAACAATAGTGACAGTCCAGGTTGCAAATGTAGCCGATTGGCTTCACAAAAACCTGGAACTCTCGGGAAGCTTTAACCATAACTCAATTCTTTATCTTTGGGCGGAACGTCATGAGAGAATTTGTTATTATGTCATTCAGTTTTTCTTTTCCCTGAACACATCGGGCTGGATGTGCCATTCAAGGTTATTCGGTGGTGTGACGGCATACTCAGGAGGCTTCGGCAGCGCTTTTAACTGTGGACAGTAATCATAAGCGACGGGGAAGGGACGGGTGCTGCCCCCTCTGTTCACGTATTCCCAGACGATTTCTCCGTCAGGTTTTACTTGAAATAGCCTGCCTGTATTATCCTCGGAGATGTACGTGTTTCCATTGGGAAGCCTCTTCTGTGTCCCCATGGTCTTGCTGAAAAATTTTATGTTGGCATAACCTTCCGTCTCGTACTTCCAGACAATCTCCTTGGTCACCGGATTGAATTCAATAATAAACGTTTGTCCGCAGTGAGTTCTGTGCCTGGGAAAAAGTCCGTTGTCAAACAGAATTATATTTCCTTCCCCGGGCAATCCCTTCTCTATCATCTCCGGTTCGTGACAATGGGCTAACCCTCCTTTATAATTGTGCGTCCACTTCCATACGATCTCTTTTGTGTTTTTATCTACGATATAGAGCATGTCTATGTTTCTCGGATTGATGAGGATGTTGCCCGGTTTGAACCTCTTGTCGCCGGAATCGTACCACTTGTTCTCGGGAATAGGGGAGATGGTATTCATGTGAAGCCAGTCTCCTTCCGGAGTGACCGGAGAAAATCTATTCAAGTCAAGGTGGTTGTAGGCATGCCACTCCCAGACAATTTTCTTATCCGGTGTCACTTCATAGATATCACCGCCCAATTGTTTCTCCACGCTTCCTCTTTTTCTCAGCGGCCACCAGGGAGAAATCTCTACATCTTTGACCTGTTTCTGGTATTCTTCGGGCAGTGGTTCATGTGCAAGGAACAGCCTGTTGTTGTTGGGCAGCCACCGCATGTCATTTATGGAATCGATGCCCTCATGGGTCCACACGATGTTGCTATCCCAGTCGTATTCAATGATGATTTTGTCCGGGCCGACATAAAGCAGATGACCATTGGGCTGGAGCCTGCATCGTTTATTAAAGTTGGGGACAACCTTCCACGTGTGGACCACAGTACCGTTCATGTCGATAAGACGGATATCACCGGGGATCTCACTTTTTGCCCTGATCTTGGCAGATGGGTGATTGCCCAGGGATGCGTGATCTGCGATCAGAATGTAACTGTTGTAACAATCCTTGGGTTTGTAGATGGTGGTTCCCGTGGGAAATATTGTGGGATGGGCGAAAGCCAAATAGACCACCGCAAGTGAGATTAAAATTCCAATCATGAATGCCGTTATTTTTTTCGTGTTCACTTTTCCCTCCGTTGGTTTATTGCTCCTATTCTATTCCCGCATTCTTAAAAGTAAAGACTCAATGCTACTCAATGTGCTTTGGCTGGCAAACTCTGCTGAAAAATAATAAGACAGCTTGAAAATATCCCTGTTTCTGAACCTTAGAATAATCTTTTTGGGTACGGAGTCATAGCTCTAAGCGTTGGAAGCCGCTTTTTTTGTGATTGTAGAAACTAGGGTCCAAACCTACAATCTTGACATATTGTGAGGCCTTAATATAATAAACTTTCATCCGGAATCAAATGATAGGGGGTAGTTTGAGTCCTGTTATAATGAATCAGGAAGGGACCATTCGAGCATGGGAAGTGATCACGAAGGAGCTCACTAATTTAAAGCGGCGATTTGCCCTTCTAACGCCACGAGAATGTGAGGTTTTATCTCATGTGGTCCGCGGCAGGCTCAACAAACAGATCGCATTCGAATCAGATATCTCAGAGAGGACCGTTAAGGCGCACCGCAGACAGGTCATGGAAAAGATGGAAGTCGACTCCCTTGCTGAACTCTTACGGATCTCCGGGAAGCTTGATATTCAACCGTTTAGTCACGATTACAGATAGCCACCAACGCGGTTTTTGTTTAGGATAGGGAATTATTTAGGAGAGGATGATGAAAATCCTAAAAAAGATGCTTGTCGCTCTTTTGATCCTTTTGGGGATTGGGCTTATCATCGGGATCCTGTATGTCAGACAGCTTTCCCGAAAGGGACTTCCAGACTACAACGCAGAGGTCAAACTGGAGGGGATGCTGGGTCAAGTCACGGTCTACAGAGATGCCTATGCGGTACCCCACATCTATGCAGAGAACGAGGAAGATCTCTACCGGGCCACCGGCTATGTTATGGCTCAAGACCGTCTTTGGCAGATGGATCTTTTCAGGCGTGCGACCACCGGAAGACTCTCTGAGATCTTCGGGCCGGACCTGGTTGAGACCGATCTTCTGATGCGCGCCCTTCGCATTCCGGAAAAATCGCAGAAGGTCCTCAACCGTCAAAGTCAGGAAGTCCTCGAAGCTCTGGAAGCCTTTTCCGATGGAGTCAATCAATTTATTGAAAAACATCGTAATGAACTGCCCTTGGAATTTTCTCTGCTCGGTTATAAACCGGAGGATTGGGCGCCGGAACACACAATAAATCTGATCGGTTACATGGCTTGGGATCTCACCTTCCCCTGGGAATCTGAGGCGCTCGTCTTTAAGATCATCCAAAAGATCGGTCGGAACAATCCAAAGCTCATAGAATTGGTTCCCGATCTCTCCCTCCAGAAAACTCTAGGCTATCCCAAGTTCCGGTTGGGAAAGACCGAACTGGAGCTCAGCATAAACCTGTTAGAGTCCTCCCACAAACTCAAAGAATTGGGTCTTGTGGTTTTTTCGGGGAGTAATAACTGGGCCGTTTCAGGCAAAAAAAGCACTACGGGAAAACCTTTATTTGCCAATGACATGCATCTGGATCTTTTTGTCCCAGGAATCTGGTACCAAATGCATCAGGTGATCGAAGGGAAATTAAACGTCACTGGTGTTTGTCTTGCCGGAGCTCCCTCTGTCGTGGCTGGCCACAATCAGAGGATTGCGTGGGGTATGACCAATGCCATGGTGGACGACATGGATTTTTACTTGGAAACGATCCATCCGGATAATCCAAACATGTACCGCTTTAACGGTGAGTGGTGCGAAATGGAGGTCAGGACAGAAAAGATCCTTATCAAAGGCGGCAACATCGCAGAGAAAACGCTTCGCTTCACCCATCGGGGCCCCATCATCTCCGGCTTTAAAAACTTGGGTGAACATACCCTCTCTATGCGCTGGATTGGGAATGACTTCTCGAATGAAGTCTATTCTGTCTATTGGCTGAATAGGGCCAGAAACTGGGAAGAGTTCAAGCATGCGGCCAAATATTTCTTTGCTGTCAGCCAGAATATAAATTACGCGGATGTTGATGGAAATATCGGACTGTATTATTGCGCCGGCGTTCCTATCCGCAAGGGCAAGGGCCACTTTGTTTTCCCAGGAGAGACTGACGAGTATGATTGGACGGGATTTGTTCCATTCGAAGAACTTCCCCATGTTTACAATCCCGAGAGTGGACATGTCTCCTCTGCCAACAATCGTGCTACGGATGAGACTTATCCCTATTACATCAGTACATGGTTTTTACCGCCCCACCGAATCGAGCGTATCCGTGAGATGCTGGAGGGCAAAGACAAACTGTACATAGATGACTTCAAATCCATGCAAGCTGACCTCCATTCGACTCTGGTTGATGACATCTTGGGAGATATTCTGGGGGAATTGAAGCACCTGGAGAATTTGTCCCAGCCAGAGAGGGAAGCCCTGGGACTGTTGATGTCCTGGCCGGGGGACCTCACTGGGGACAGTGCGGCAGCCGCGGTCTTTGAAAAGATGCTGTACCATCTCACTAAAAATCTGATACAAGACGAGTTAGGGGATAAACTCCTTAATGAGTTTATTGGAATCCAAACGCTGTATCTTAATTTATTGGTTAAGATGTTCAACGATAAACATTCCTTATGGTGTGATGATGTCAACACAGCCGATATCGAAGAGGATCTTTCCCATGTCGTTCAGAAGAGCTTTAGAGACACTGTCCAGGATCTTGTGACAAATAGGGGAGAGGATCTAGAGGATTGGGAATGGGGCAAGATCCACAAGCTTCATCTCGACCACCCCATAGGAAGCGTGAAGATCTTAGACCGTGTGTTTCGGCTGAACCGTGGTCCCTTCCCTGTGGGAGGAAGCAGTCATACAGTCTGCCCCTTCTTCTACAGCTTCAAGGACTTCGTGTCCAAATCAGGCGCTTCCCACCGTCATATTTTTTCTCTGGCAAATTGGGATGAATCCTGGACCGTGATCCCCACCGGTGTGTCGGGAGTTCCTGCCAGCCCTCATTACTGCGACCAGACCTCCCTCTATTTAAAGAATCAGTATCATCACGATTACATCAGCCGCAACCTGATCGAACGTTCCGCCTTTTATGTTACTAGAATACATTAATTATTGATTATTTGATTGTGCTTTGGCTAGCAGAATTAGTTGATTTTAAAAAAGATAACTCTATTAAACGCCCAATTTTAATGCTTAGAAATGCTTTTTTGGGTATGGAATCATAATTTTAAGCATCGATGCTTTTTCTCCAACTTACGGCTTTTTAATCAATGTTGCTTATGATATAAGTTATAAAGAATTGCCTCACAAAAAGGAGGAATAATGAAGGTCGGAAAATATGTTTATGTTCTGTTTTTGATTCTGTTAATTTCCTTGAATCTTGCTGCAAATCTGGGAGCAAATGAAACCAAGGCTAAAGAGGTTTTACCTCCAGGAATCCTCGCAGTCGTTATTTTGAGTGGCTCCGATTATGAGATGGGGTATCAGTACGGCCAGCAGGTTGGGCCCTATTTGGAAAAAGAAAAAGAGGTGAAGTGGGCTTCGGCTCTGCAAAAGTTTAACCGTGATCAGGTAATCCATATGCTTAAGGGAAACCAGTTTTACATCCAAAAGTATACTCCCGAAAATATCGAGATCATGAAAGGAATAGCGGATGGAGCCACAGCTACCGGTTACCAGTTGTCATACACGGATGTTTTGTTGATGAACTGCACTCTGCCCAA
>CAZIMJ010000142.1:0-57122 GCA_964540205.1 uncultured Eubacteriales bacterium
GCCGATTGCTGGAGATCTCCTATTTAAGAAGATGGTGATGTGCCTTGGATTGAGGTCAAACATTTGGAATAGTAGCCAGGTTAATTTATAAATTTATTGCGAAAAATGATGATTTACTTAAATTCCACAACATCCGCACGAATGAAGAGCTTGACTTCCGTGTAGAGTATTAAGTTCAGAATATCGGTATCATAATGAACATTCACTAATGCAATTTTTTTGTCTTCTCTATGGCCATGATCTTTTTCGAAATTTTCCCAAAGATTCGCTAGGGCCTCCTGGTAGAGCATACCTGTTCCGCTTACCCTAGCTATCGCCAAGGTGCTCACTTGTGCTCCAGGTCCAGCACTTAAACCAAGAATATACCCGGCTCTTGAACTTCCTGTTATATTGGTTGCGACGATGTTGTAATTGGCTTCGGATAGACTAACATCTGTCACATTTGCTGATAGAAACATACCTGAATTTAAACATCCTGTAAAACTGACTATCAGCAAAATGAGTACAACAGCTAAAAAAAGTGTTCGTTTCATGATATCCTCCAGAATCGAGCTTTTTCCCTTCAGGTCATAATTGCCACATAAATTTTTCTGCAAAAAATGTACCAATTGAAGCTTTGGGGAGTATTACCGGATAAAATGACTTTTGTGTGTCCTCCAGAAATAACAGATGTCCACCATAGGAACCAAATTGGGGCAAACACAATCTGAATCGCCTTGCCTCAACTTATCAAGATGCAAGAGATTTCTATTTTTTCTTCTCAACAGTCAAATCTCCAGAAACATCAGATTTTGCAGCTATTTTCCCTGATAATAATTGTTTCGTTTCAGCTAAATTCGGACCACTCATGATGTTTCTTAAGCGATAGTGAGGTTATGGACAGCCAGAGCTTTGACGCCAGCTTCGTAAGCGGCGCACGCCTGCTGGACGGCTCCAGGACCGAAATCGACCAAATAAGACTTTCCGTTGACGATGATGGCAATACAGGCGCCGAACCGTCGAGGATCGTTATTGGGAGTCCCTGTTCCCAGAATGACAACCTGCGTGTCTTTCGACCTTGGTATAAGCTTTGTTCCTGCACTCCCATGATCGGGTGCGATGCAGGATAAACCGGCAAAAAGAGTGAGTAAGACAAAAAAGATATAAAATAGTGCCCGGTGCTGGTTCAAAGAATATATCCCTCTTCCGCTCATCATTTTATATACAACGGGCTTTTTGTCAATATGGTGCACCAAGATAAAGGTTTTCAAGACTGCGAAAATTCTGTATATATTTTTTTTGCCGCCGCAGAGAATTATTTGGTGTGTGTCGAGAGAATTAGAGGATGAGCATGCAGTCCCCGTAGCTGTAGAATCTGTATTTTTTATGGATGGCCTCTGTGTAGGCCTTTTTCAGGAAATCCAATCCAGTAAAGGCTGAGACCAGCATGAGCAGAGTGGATTGGGGGAGGTGAAAGTTGGTGAGAAGTTTGTCGATAACTTTAAATGAGTAGTCGGGATGGATGAAGAGATCGGTTATTTGAGGTCCCGTTTTTACACCATCTTTTGTAAAGGCGCTTTCCAGAGTGCGCACAGATGTGGTTCCCACGGCGACCACTGGTCTTTTCTCTTTCTTGGCATTGTTTATGGTTTCCGCAGCATTTTCACTGATCGTATACCTTTCTTCGAGCATTTGGTGGTCTTCCACATGTTTGGCACGAACAGGTTGAAAAGTGGCCAGGCCCACGTCCAGGGTGATTTCTGCCACTTTGACACCATTCGCTTTGATGGTGTCCAACATGGTGGGAGTGAAATGGAGGCCGGCTGTTGGAGCCGCAATCGAACCTTCTTTCTGAGCAAAGACAGTCTGATATCTGTCTAGATCTAAGGACCGAATATCCGTTTGAGATTTTTTGCGCTTGATGTAAGGGGGGAGAGGAGCATACCCAATGCTCTTAAGTTCAGAAATGACATCCTTCCGATCAAAACGGATATGTCTTCGACCTTCCGTTTCTTCTCTGATCACCTCGCCTTGGAATCTAGGTGATAAGCGGATAGAATCACCCGTTTTTACTTTTTTTGCGGGACGGCAGAGAACTTCCCAGACACCCTTCTTGATTTCTTTGAGGAAAAGAAATTCGATATTTGCATCTTTTTTTCTGCCCCAGGCTCTAGCAGGAATGACCTTCGAATTGTTCAATACAAGAACATCTCCTTTGTTAAGGTAATCTTGAAAATGCTGGAATTGAGAATGGATGATTTTGTCCTTATTGCGGTCCAAAACCATCATCCGGGATTGGTCTCTTTTTTCGAGCGGACCTTGGGCGATGAGCTCTTTCGGAAGGTCGTAATCAAAATCTGAGACTAACAAGGGATTAATCACGCAGGAGATCATACTCTTTGAGGATTTGTTCTGTAGGCTCACCTTTTTCAGTCCATCCACGGATAACATAGTATTGTTGGATAAGATCTTTAAAAAATTCCTTATCCAAGACCTTGCCTCGCATAAAGCCAGCGCAAGATGTTTCTTTAAAGAACCGTTCCGGAAGAATGTCATCTTTATGGGTGCGTCCATTTCTCAAGTTGTATCGTCTTGCCAGATGGGTCAGTCTTGTCCCCACTTCCAACAGAGATTCTGCCGTATGATTAGATCCTGTGGCTGCATTCAACACAGGCACCAATTCCTCAAGACCGCTGGGTACAAAATCGCACACGATCATAGAGTTGCGAATGTTTATCGTGTCGAGTCCGGATGCGACCGACTGAGGGATGTCCTCGATCGTGAAATCAGGCCCCATCTCGAGTTCATTGAGCCATAAGCGCGTATGGCTGCCAAAGTCTGCAACAGAGAGCGTGAAGCCCATTGACAGGGAACCCAAGGGATTGACGCCGGACATCTCCATCCCGAAAATATTGATGGCAAATTCTTCGCTTCCTTGACCGATCTTTTGGGCGGCAATTCTGGTTCCATCAGCAAAAATTTGTCCCACATCCTGACGGTATGCCATTCTCTTCAGTAATTCTCTTTGGGCTTCTGCATTTCCCCATGTGAGTTCGATTCCGTGCCAATCGTCCAGAAGTCCTTTTTCATAACACTCCATCGCGAAAGAACAAGTAACTCCCGCACTGATCGTATCGATCCCGAGGTCGTCACAGATCACATTGGACAGGGCTAAGTCTTTGCAGTCTGAGATTTCACATCCGGAGCCGAGGAAGGCGGATGTCTCGTATTCGGGGCCTTCGATTTCGTGACCATTCCATGTGGCGACCTTCGAGCAGCGGATGCCACAGTTAAAGCAGCCCACATCCTTCCAGTTGAGCTCTTCGCGGCATGTCTCTGAGGAGATGCCTTCGAATTTGTCAAAAACACCCTTCTGGAAGTTTTTTGTGGGCAGGAATTCATACTCCTGGGCTTGTCGAATCCATTTCATGGTTCCTTTCTGGCGGCGATAGATAACGCCCTCGTTGGTTAGGATATCTCGTGTGAGCTGTTTGTTCAGCTCCATGAATTTGTCCTCGTCTGCATACTTGATGGGATTGTTTCCATCGACCACGAGAGCTTTTAGATTTTTCGAGCCCATCACAGCACCCGTTCCTCCCCTGCCATATTGCCTGTACTTGTCCACACCAATGCAGGCGATCTTGACCAGGTTCTCTCCCGCAGGACCGATACAGGCAACCCTGGGATCAACTCCGGGATGAGATTTGAGCAATGAATCGTTTGTGTGAAAAATGCCTTTGCCCCAGAGAGCGGATGCATCCCGGATATCCACGCCCTCATGGGTGATAAAGAGGTAAACAGGTTTTTCAGATTTTCCGGTGATAAAAACGCAGTCATATCCGGCTGTTTTCAGTCGGGGGCCAAAACTCCCACCACAGTGGGAATCGTGTATGGATCCCGTTAGGGGGGACTTCATCACCACACATGTACGTGCGCTTGTCTGGACTTTTGTCCCGGTGAAAGGACCGTTTGCAAATATTAGAGGGTTTTCTGGACCGAGAGGATCCGGATTCGGCGCATACTTTTCCAACAGCGCAAACCCTATCCCTTTGCCACCGATATAATTTTCAAGCAGTGATTGATCTACGGGTTTGATTTCGCTTTTGCCGGTTGATAAGTCTATGTTTAGACACGTTCCTGTGTATGCCACTCGGTCCTCCTTGTTTTAAATAGTTTTCACCGAACCATCTGAGCCATCATTTTTTTTCAAACCGCTTCTTTTGTCAAGTGTGTTTGGCTAGACGTTTTTAAAGATTATCCGCCGCTCACAGGAGGGAAAAAAACGACGGTATCGCCATCAGATAAAAAAGCATCACGGGGTGCAATTTTCCCGTTAACGAATATTAGCTTGATATATTTGGCAGGAAGTTTGAGCTCAGCGATCAGGTCTTTCAGGCGGGATCCATCCTTAATGGTGAGTTTTCCTCCTTTGAGGTTTTTCCCATATTTTGCAGAGGGGCCAAGGAGTTCGACTTGAATTTCCATTCTTGATTTTATCGATTGACCTGGATCAATAAGATACTGTATTGGCTTTGATTATGTTCTTTTCGTAGTTCACGTGAGCACTTTTCAGGACTGTGTATGCTTACTTTATTTTAAAGAGGTCACCCTGCGGAGTAGATGACCCGGGGGAATAACCGAGGTGTTCCAGTGCTTTGGGAGTGATCTTGCGGCCGCGGGTGGTACGCTCCAGAAATCCGATCCTCATAAGAAATGGCTCATAGATGCTCTCGATGGTGTCCTTCTCTTCGTCGATAGCTGCGGAGATGGTGTTGATCCCAACCGGTCCTCCGCTGAAGTTTTCGATGATGGTCGTGAGGATCTTCCTGTCCACCTCATCCAATCCCAGAACATCCACTTCCATCATGTCCAGGGCTTTTGTTGCCTCCTCGCCTGTGATCTTGCCTTCGGCTTTGACATCGGCATAATCCCTGACTCTCCTTAGTAGTCTGTTGGCCACTCGGGGAGTTCCGCGCGAGCGGAGAGCGATCTGGTGAGCTCCCATATCGTTGACATCCACATCGAGAATGGAAGCAGACCTTTTGATGATCTTTTCGAGATCCTCCACACCATAGTAATCCAGGCGGTGGATGATGCCGAATCGGCTCCTTAAAGGAGCCGTGATACGACCGGCCCGGGTGGTTGCCCCAGCGAGGGTAAATTTTTTGAGCTGCAGTTTGTGGCTTCTTGCACTCGGGCCCTGTCCGATGAGGATGTCCAGCCTGAAGTCTTCCATGGCGGAATAGAGGATCTCCTCAACAGACGGGTGCAACCGATGGATCTCGTCGATGAAGAGAACTTCTTTGTGTTGCAAGTTGGTGAGGATCGCCGAGAGATCCCCGATCCTTTCGATCACCGGCCCGGATGTGGGTTTGATTCCGACTCCCATCTCCTTGGCGATGAGGAATGCTAAGCTTGTTTTTCCCAATCCTGGAGGGCCGTAGAGCAACACATGGTCTAGGTGTTCGTCTCTTTTTTTTGCGGCTTCAATAAAGATGTTCAGATTGGACTTGATGGTTTCCTGCCCGATAAATTCTTCAAAAGTCCTGGGCCTGAGATTGTCCTCGTACAGCAGGTCCTCTTTGGTCCGTACAGGACTCAGCACCGCGTCCATTTGTGCACCTTTAGTCAATGATCCATCACTCCAATCGAGACATTCATTCTTGATTACCTAGTCTATCGAGTCTGTCAATAATTTTCAAGATAATAGTCAGGCATTCTTTCCCTTTTCTTTTCGATAGTGTGAGGATTAGAGTTTGGCGAGCTGTTTGAGGCTTTCTCTGAGAAGCGTTTCGAAGTCCGCCTCTACTGTATGTGCTTTTAAGGTTTCATCAACGATTCTTTCGATCTCTTTTCTTTTAAAACCCATATTCATCAGTGCGGAAATCAGATCTTCCCTCTCTTGGAATCCCTCTATCTGAAGGATTTTTTCTTTTTCGATCAGTTTTTCCTGGAGCTCCATAGCGATACGCATGGCTGTTTTTGTTCCGATTCCGGGGATCAATGAGATACGGGCTACATCACTCCGCCTGATCGCATCTTCGAGGTCTGAGGCCTCGATCCCGGAGAGGATGTTCAGGGCGATCTTTGGCCCAATGCCCGAGATCCCGATGAGTTTTAAAAAAATTTCCTTTTCATCCTCAGAAGAAAATCCATAAAGGGAGAGAGAATTGTCGGTCATATGCGTGTAGATACGCAGCTCTGTATGATCACCGATATTACCAAGTGTCAAATATGTGGAAAGGGGAATCATTGCTCTGTAACACACGCCATTGATGTCGAGAATGGCCTGATTGGGTGATTTCTGGAATAGCATCCCTTTAAGATATGCAATCATCTCTTTCTCCTGAATAATTCAGATCCAGAGGGATGATAACGCACAACACTATAAAGTTCAATATCAATGACAGGATAGTCTATTCAGATAATAGGGAATGGAAGGACCGGGTATTGATGTGGCAGAAGGCAACGGCAAGGGCGTCGGCTGCGTCTGTCTCTAGCTTGTCGTCTTCAATGCCCAGCAGCGCCTTGACCATCGTTATCATCTGGTTTTTATCCGCCTGTCCGTAACCGGTCACGGCCTTCTTGACTTCAAGAGGGGAGTATTCAAACAGTGGCTTTTCTTGGGCGGCGATGGCGACCAGAGCCGCTCCTCTAACCTGGCCTAGCGTGATGGCGGTCCTTATGTTCTGGGCATAAAAGGGATTTTCGATGGCCACCTCATCGGGTCTGTGTGTTTTGATCAGATCCTCCAAACGACTTCGAATAGTATTTAATTTGTCATGGAAGGGTAAACTTTGCGACGCTTTAATGCAGCCATAACTCAGGACAGAATAGTTGTTATCAGAATATTCGATGATTCCAAAGCCCGTGGATTTAACGCTGGGGTCGATGCCTAGAACGATCATCTATGTTTAAAAGTGATAAATAAAAAACGACAAGCTAAAGGCTATGAATGAAAGTTAACAGGTTAAAAATTTGGATTGGAATATCGCATACTTGGATCAATTGGAGTATTCCGCGATCTCTTCTTCGTCGATGTCAAAATTCGCCCACACATCCTGCACATCATCATGATCTTCCAGCTCCTCCATGAGGCGCAGCAGCTGTTGGGCTTGTTTGCCCTCGAGTTTCACGTAATTTTGAGGAATGTATCCTAAGTTGGAGGCTGCGATCTCGATGTTGTTTTCCTGAAGTGCGTTGACGACAGCTTCGAAATCATCCGGTGCTGTAATGATTTCGTAGTTGCTTCCGTCTTCTCTTAAATCTTCTGCACCGGCTTCAAGAATCAGATCCAGCAGTTTGTCTTCGGATGCTTTGGCTTTTTCCACAACGATATAGCCCTTCCGGTTGAACATCCAAGCGACACAACCCGACTCGCCCATGTTCCCCCCATTTTTGGTAAAGATGTGCCGGACCTCAGACACAGTTCTGTTTTTATTGTCACTTAATGTTTCTACCAAAATTGCCACGCCGCCAGCTCCATAACCCTCGTAGGAGAATTCCTCGTATGTCGTGCCCTCGAGTTGTCCCGTGCCCTTCATGATGGCTCTTTTGATGTTGTCGGCCGGCATGTTTACGCCTTTGGCGTCTGCAATGGCCTTCCTGAGCCGGGGATTTGTGTCTGGCTCACCCCCACCGATCCGTGCAGCCACAACTAGTTCACCGATGATCTTGGTGAACATCTTGCCTCTTTTGGCATCTTGGGCGGCTTTTTTGTGCTTAATAGAATGCCATTTTGAATGCCCTGACATGTCATCTCCTCATGCTATGATTCGCGTGTTCAAGAAAATTCTAACATATACACCAAAATATTAAAAGCAAGGTCCGACGGCGGAAGTATTTGTTGACAATTCCGATATATAGAGTGTATATCATGTATGTAAGGAGGGAGAAATGAAAAAAAATATGGGTGCGGCAGATCGAATCATCCGGACGATTCTTGCGATTGTTGTGGCTATCCTTTATTTCACAGATCAGATTACCGGTACTGCAGCGATCATCCTTGGGGTTCTCGCGATCATATTCTTGTTGACCAGCTTCGCCGGATTCTGTCCGCTTTATGTACCGTTTAAGCTCTCTACACGAAAAAAAGAGTAGACACTCTAATCGGCTAATTATTGTTCGCATTTTCTTTCTTGGCCTCCAGTGTTCATCCCTTGATATACTATAGGGGGGTATGGTATAATGAGAAAAAATGATTCAAACTCTGTGGAGAAGAGTTAAGAAAAACAGGAGCTAACGGCTAATAATTTGGAGGTAAAGATGGCAAAACAAATAACATCTCATAGTGAAGATATTCCGCGATTGAAGAGGATCGAGGGTCAGATCCGTGGGATCCAGAAGATGATCGAAAATGAGCGCTACTGCATCGATATTCTCACTCAGCTGTCCTCCGTTCAAGGAGCCATCAAAAGCGTGGAGGAAAACATCCTGGATAGGCATCTTAAGGGCTGCGTTCAACGCTCCTTCTCTAAGGAAAATAAAGCAGACAAGACTGAGAAGATCGCAGAAGTCATCGATATTCTCAAGAAATTCCGGAAATAAATGGAGGAATCATAATGAGCTATTATTTCGGCAAAAAATTCCAGAGAACTTTTGACGAGATTTATGACAGAACTCTGGCTTCTCTTAAAAGAGAGGGATTTGGGGTTCTTACGGAAATCGATGTTCAAGCGACGCTAAAGAAAAAATTAGATGTCGATTTCAGACAATACAAGATTCTGGGAGCTTGCAATCCGCCTTTTGCATACAAAGCGCTTCAAGCAGAAGACAAGATCGGCACAATGCTTCCCTGTAATGTCATCATCCAGGAGTTGGGTAAGGGTGAAGTGGAAGTAACGGCAATTGACCCCATTGCATCCATGCAAGCTATAGAGAATGAGGCTTTGATGCTGATAGAGCAACAGGTCCAGAAAAAAATGATGGATGTGGTGGATAACGTATAACCTTGATTATGAATTAGTTGTAACTTTAAAGAATCCCTGAACATAGTCTATGGAGGATCGAAATGGCAGAAGACGTTATTTGTGGAATGGATGTCAACGAAAATGAGGCTGCGGGTGTGTCTGAGTATAGAGGCAAAAAATATTATTTTTGCTCGACAATGTGCAAAACAAAATTCGATGCGAATCCAGAGCTTTACATTCAATCGGATGAAAGTAGTGATGATGATGCTGCTTCAGGAGATGATGTCAAAGAAGATGATGAAGGCGAATTATCGCCGAAGACGGAAAGAGGGCCAGAGCCGAAGATCGATCTGTCATCATCCTTGGACAGGATCGACCTTCCGATTGTAGGGATGAGGTGTGCGGCCTGTGCATCCACCATCGAGAAGGGGCTATCAAGCCTTGAAGGTGTCGAGAATGCAAACGTAAATCTGGCGACAAATAAGGCCACGATTTTTTACCACTCCAGGTTTCTCAATCCCGAAGATTTTATCGATTCCGTGAAGCAGAGCGGGTACGATGTGGGGACAGCTTCGGTGGAGATTCCCATCCAGGGCATTCAGTGTGCCTCCTGTGTCCAATCGATCGAGAAAACACTCCTAAGAACGAAAGGGATCACTAAAGCTGTTGTGAATCTGGCTACATCGAAGGCTAGAGTAGAGTACCTCCCCTCTGAGATCGGTCTCGCGGAGATCAAGAAAGCGATCGAGGACTCCGGATACAAAGTACTGGATCTTCCCAAGGACGAAGATATTGAAGACGTAGAAACGAAAGTCAGGCTAAAAGAATACCGTAATATAAAAAGAAGATTTTTTATTGGCGTACTCCTTGCAGTCGTAATATTTATTGGGAGCATGCCCCATCTGTTTCCGTGGGCGCCTGATTTTCTGAACAATTTTTTCCTGCTTTGGCTGTTGGCTACACCCGTTCAATTCGGGATCGGATGGCAATTTTATAAAGGAGCCTGGGGCGCATTCAAACACAGAAATGCTGACATGAACACACTTATTGCAGTCGGGACTTCGGCTGCGTATGTGTACAGTGTTGTCGCAACCCTCTTTCCAAGTTTTTTTGATTCCGGTGGAATAAGACCTCAAGTTTATTTCGACACTTCGGCCATGATCATTATTCTTATCCTTTTTGGAAGGCTACTCGAAGCAAGGGCCAAAGCTCGCACATCAGACTCAATAAAAAAGCTTATGGGGCTTCAACCCAAAACTGCCCGAGTGAAAAGGAATGGGAAAGAAGTCGATGTCCCAATAAAAGATGTTGTGGTTGGAGACGAAATACTCGTCAGGCCGGGTGAAAGGATTCCTGTTGACGGTGTCGTCCTCGAGGGGAGGTCCACAGTGGATGAATCGATGATCAGTGGAGAGAGCAAGCCAGTGAAGAAAGAGCCGGGAGCAGAGGTCATCGGAGCCACTATAAATAAAACAGGAAGCTTTCGATTTAGAGCAACACGGGTAGGAAAGGAGACAGCTCTAGCTCAGATCATCCAGCTCGTTCAAGATGCTCAGGGCTCTAAGGCTCCGATCCAGAGGTTGGCTGATGTTATTGCCGGCTATTTCGTGCCCATCGTGATATCGATAGCCATAGCTACATTTATTGTCTGGTTCAACTTCGGACCAGAACCGGCATTGACCTTCTCCCTCCTTAATTTTGTGTCTGTGATGATAATCGCCTGTCCATGTGCGTTGGGATTGGCCACTCCCACAGCTGTTATGGTCGGCACGGGCAAGGGGGCAGAAAACGGCGTGTTGATAAAAGGGGGGGAGAGCCTTGAGACGGCTCACAAGATCGACACCATAGTTTTCGACAAAACAGGGACTTTAACCAAGGGAGAACCTGAGGTCGTGGAAATCTTTACATTGGACCCTTTCACAGAGGCAGATGTCTTGGCGTTTGCAGCCAGTGCTGAGAAGGCTTCAGAGCATCCTCTCGGTGAGGCCATTGTAAAAATGGCGGAGGAACGGGATATTCCGTTACAGAATCCCGAACAATTCGAAGCCATCGAAGGGCGTGGCATCACAGCGCATGTCTCAGGGGAAGATGTTCTAGTTGGAAATGCAGAGCTCATGAAAAGCCAGAACATAGAATGTAATAGCTTGATGGATGAAGCAGAAGAAGCTGCTCAAGAAGGAAAGACTCCTGTTTGTGTGGCTGTGAACGGAAAAGCTGCGGGGCTGCTTGCCATCACCGACCCCCTCAAGGATGATTCTGTAGAGGCTGTGGCCAAACTCAAGAAGATGGGTTTGGAAGTGGCCATGCTCACTGGGGATAATCGCAAAACAGCAGAAGCCGTCGCGCGAAAAGCAGGGATCGAAAAAGTTTTTTCTGAAGTTCTTCCACAGGATAAGGTGGAAGAGATCAAGAAGCTTCAAGCTGAGGGAAAAAAAGTTGCCATGGTGGGCGATGGGATTAATGATGCCCCGGCTCTTGTGCAGGCCGATGTGGGAATAGCCATAGGCTCTGGAACGGATGTGGCTATGGAAGCTTCGGATATCACGCTTATCAAGGAAAATTTGATTGGAGTTGTTTCTGCTGTGGAACTCAGTAAAAAGACCGTGAGAACGATCAAGCAGAATCTGTTTTGGGCGTTTATCTACAACACGATAGGCATCCCGATCGCGGCCGGCATACTCTATCCATTTTTCGGAATTTTACTCAGTCCTATAGTGGCTTCTGCGGCGATGGCTTTTAGCTCAGTGTCTGTTGTATCCAATTCGCTGCGGTTGAAGCGAGTCAAACTTTATGGTTAAACCGGGTAAATAAAAGAGCGAGGAAATAAAATGACAGGAAAATTGATCGTTACGATCGTTGGAATTTTACTCATAATTTTTGTGAATTGGTACTTTTTGTTTGGAAATAAAAAAACAATGTAGGGTCGGCTCCCCGAGCGGACCGATAAACAATACGAATGTTCGTAAAGAACAAAAAGGTGAGAACAATGAAAGCGAAGATTACACTAATCTTAGTTATCCTAATGACAATAGGTTCAGGATTATCGTTTCCTCAAGAAAAGCCAGATGAAGCAGAAGTCGTCCTGGCTGATTTAATCAAGGAAGCGCTGGAGAATAATCCTCAGGTCAAAGCCACCCATGAGGAATGGCAGGCCTCCCTGGAGCAAATCTCTCAGGCCAAGGCATTCCCCGATCCGATGTTAAGCTTTGCTCATTTTGGCCAGAGTATTGAGACAAGGCTAGGCCCTCAGCGGAACAAGATCTCTCTCTCTCAAAAGATCCCCTTCTTCGGAAAGCTTTCTATCAAAGAGAACATCGCTAGAGAGAATTCTTCGATATTTGAAGTCCAGCAAACAAGAGTTTCGGCTGACCTTATCCTTCAGGTGAAAGAGGCCTTTTTTTCCCTGTATTGGTTTGAAAAGGCGATCGACCTCAGAAACCAAGAAAAGGATGTTCTGGGGCGTTTAGCAAAAATCGCGCTAAAAAAGTATGAGACCGGCCTCGCCAGTCAGCAGGATGTTCTCAAAGCTCACCTCGAGATTTCTCGGTTATCTGAGAGGATTTTGACGCTGAAACAGGGAAAAAAGGCGATCGAAGCCAAACTCAATGCACTCTTGAACAGACCCACGGCTTCAACTTTTGGGCGGATTGGGGAAGTTAGAGATCCGCATTTGATACTCAGTCTGTCAGAACTCTATGAATTGGCCAGGGATGGTCGACCCGAGCTCAAACAGGCACAACACTTCATCATAAAGAGTGAAAAGAGTATCGAGTTGGCGAAAAAAAACAACTGGCCTGATTTCACGCTAATGTTCGAGTACTTTGATATCGGTGTGGGTGCAACCTCGCATCCCGAAGACGGACGCAATGCCTGGTTGGGGGCTATAGGAATTAACATTCCCATCTGGAGAGGAAAATATAAGTCCGCAGAGGCCGAAGCGGCCATCAGATTGACAGCGAGTCAAAAGCGATTCGAGGATGTAAAGAATGACACAGCCGCACGAGTCAATGAGTACTATCAAGAGATCAAGACGTACGAAGACCAGCTTGCCCTGTATAAACACTCTTTGATTCCTCAAGCAGAACAGACATTAAAAGCTTCGGAGGTTGGATACATTTCCGGTAAGGTTGATTTTCTCAACCTGCTTGAAAGCGAAAGAATGATCCTTCAGATAAAGACAGGCTATTTTAAGAACCTGAGCGATTCCAGGAAAAGTTTGGCTCGGCTGGAAAGGCTTGTCGGACAGGATCTAACCTGAACTATTCATAAAACAGGTGAATCAATATAAATTACAACTCTGATTTAAAGGAGGTTACAGAATGAGAACACATCGAAATATTTTGATCATTACACTGGGATTGCTTTTTATTGGGGGCAGCTTCTCAATTTTTTCCTGCAAGAAGGCAGAGCATGTCCAGGAGGATACAGCTATGGCCAAACAGCAAGAGGCTGCGGAAAAGGAGATCCTATACTATACCTGTGGCATGCATCCCAGCGTGCGTGTTAAACCTGAGGATTATGAGGCTGGAAACAACAAGTGCCCGATATGCAACATGGATCTAGTTCCGGTGTATAAGGAGGATGATACTGCCAAAGACAAAACCGCAACAGAGCATGAAGAACATGGCCAGGCAGGGATCGAGGCTCAATTAAAGCTGAGTGCAAGAGCACAAACTTTGGCACAGGTGAAAACGGAAAACATCGAATTTCGACATCTCATGAAGGAGATCTCGACCGTTGGTCAAATGGATTATGATGAACGAAATGTGGCATATGTTGCAGCCTGGATTCCAGGCCGGATCGATAAGCTCTTCGTTAATTTCACGGGAGATCAAGTCAAAAAGAGTGATCCTCTTATCCAAATTTATAGTCCGAATCTTGTGACGACCCAGGAGGAATATCTCCTGGCCTTAGAAACATTGGAACGCGTCAAAGAAAGCCCGGATCCTCAAACGATAAAAGGAGCAGAGTCGCTGGTCGAATCCGCAAGGCAGAGGCTTCTTCTCTGGGGAATCAGTGAAACACGGGTCGATGAACTGAGATCGAATAGGAGAGCAAGCACTCATGTGATCATTCCTGCTCCCATCGGGGGGACTGTTATTCATAAGAATGCCTTTGAAGGAAAGTATGTAAAAGAAGGGGAGAATCTCTATCAGATTGCTGATCTTTCACATCTCTGGATGCAAGCGGATATCTATGAGAGCGATCTGGCAAGAATCCAATTGGGACAGTCTGTGATCATCCATACGCAGGCTTATCCTGATGAGGTATTCAAGGGAACAATTGCTTTTCTCGACCCTTATTTGGACCCAAAAACACGTACAGTCAAGGTCCGCGTTGATGTGCCCAATCCAGGATCTCGGCTTAAGCCGGGAATGTTTGTTGATGCTTACATCAGCGTTTTTATCCATGAAGGGATTAGGGCGACAGACAACGTGATCTATACCTGCCCCATGCATCCAGAAATTATCACGGAGAATCCAGGGGATTGTCCCATCTGTGGGATGGAACTTATTCAGAAAGAGCAAGCACCCGCAGGGACCGTTCTTGCGATCCCCAAGAGTGCAGTTCTGGATACGGGGGTGAGGAAAGTTGTCTACATAGAAAAGGAGGTGGGGGTGTATATCCCCCGGGAAGTTGAGATCGGGCCCGAAGCTACAGGCGTTGTCGATGGTCAAAAGCAGAGATTTTATAGTGTTCTCGCCGGCTTGACAGAGGGAATGAAGGTTGTCACTCATGCGAACTTTCTGATCGATTCTCAGAGCCAGATATCGGGTCAAGCGGAGGCTGTCTACAGCGGGGCTCTGAAGAGGGGAGAGGAGAAAAAACCTCCCTCTAAACACATCCATTGAGATGGGCGATCCAAACAATTCCGTGTTTGTTTGGGATTAATATTGTATTCAGGAGAAGCCGATGATCGATAAAATTATAGAATATTCTCTAAAGAATAAGTTTCTCATACTGGCCGCGTTTGTTCTGTTGATCGGATGGGGATACTGGGCCTTGGATAACACTCCCATAGATGCGATACCCGATATTGGTGAAAACCAGCAGATCGTGTATGTGGACTGGCCGGGAAGGAGTCCGAAAGATATCGAAGACCAGGTGGTCTATCCTCTTTCCGTCAGATTGATGGGTATTCCAGGGGCAAAGGTGATCCGTACGAATTCAATGTTCTCCTTCGGGATGATCAATGTCATTTTTGAAGAGGGCGTTGATTTTTACTGGTCCAGGACACGAATCCTGGAACGATTGAATCTGGCCCAACAGGACATGCCAGAAGGAGTCATCCCGCAGTTGGGTCCCGATGCGACCGCCCTCGGTCAGATATTCTGGTATACGGTGGAAAATGGCTATTATTGCCCCGATCACCCCAAGGAGAGGTATTCGGATCCCGGTTTATGTCCGGAGGATGGGCAGGACCTCATCCTTTCTGATTACAATCTGGGTGAATTACGGTCGATACAGGATTGGTATGTCCGGTATCAATTGACTTCAGCCAGAGGGGTTTCTGAAGCTGCGTCGGTGGGCGGTTTTGTAAAGCAGTACCAGATCGATGTCGACCCGAATAAGCTGCTGGCTTACGGTGTAAATCTCCATTCTCTTTTTTCCGCTGTCCGTGACAGCAACATCGATGTGGGAGCCAAAGTCATCGAGGAAGGTGGGATGGAATTTATTGTCCGGGGTGTGGGTTTTATTAAATCCATAGAGGATATCGAAAACATTGTCATTGGAGCTCACAACGGTGTCCCTGTGTATGTGAAGCACATAGGAAATGTGACCGTTGGCCCGGAATTTCGTAGAAATGGCCTGGATAAGGAAGGGGCCGAGGTAACTGGTGGTGTTATTTTGATGCGGTATGGGGAAAATACTCTAAGAGTGATCGAGGCAGTCAAAGCCAAGATCGCAGAAATCACCCCCGGTCTGCCTCCCGGCGTTCAAATTGTTCCGTTTTATGACCGGACTGAACTCATCAATCGTGCGACCGATAATTTGAAAGAAACGTTGATCCAGGAAATTATTGTCGCCGTCATTGTCATCCTGATATTTCTCGCTCATTTCCGCAGCAGCATAATCGTCTCCATCATCCTTCCTGTGGGCGTGTTGATCTCTTTTCTCGTCATGTACTACTTGAAAATTCCTTCGAATATCATGTCCCTTGGAGGGATCGCCATCGCTATCGGGGTCATGGTGGATGCGGGAATTGTGATGACAGAGAACATATCGCGGCATCTGGCTGAGTCTGAGGAACGGAAGCTGGAAACAGTGATCGCTGCCTCTAAGGAGGTCGGTTCAGCCATCTTTTTTGCCATACTGATCATCGTGATCGCTTTTATTCCTGTTTTTTCACTGAAGGGGCAAGCCGGTAAATTGTTTTCTCCTCTGGCGTTCACAAAAACATTTGCCATGCTGGGTTCGGCGCTCCTTGCCATAACGCTCATCCCAGTTCTCAGCGCACTTTTGCTGAGAGGAAAGATCAGGTCACCTGAGAGAAATATCGTAAGCCGGTTATTGATCCGCCTTTATGAACCTGTGCTCCGGTTTTCTTTGAAGCACAAGATCGTCGTTTTCCTGATCGCGCTTCTGATCCTCGCCAGTGCTTTTGTTCCTCTTCGGTCCATCAAGAGTGAATTCATGCCCCCATTGAATGAGGGAGATCTGTTGTTCATGCCTGTTCTCTTGCCCGGCGCATCCCTCACACAAGTGATGGAAGTGATGAAGAAACAGGATGTGATCCTGCAGTCCTTTCCCGAGGTCGAGCTTGTCGTTGGAAAATTGGGAAGAGCAGAGACGCCCACCGATCCTGCTCCGGTGGGCATGATTGAAACCATAGTGAAATTGAAACCGGAAAAACTCTGGAGAGAGGGAATGACCCGGCAGAAACTGATCAACGCAATGGATAAGGCACTTAAAATCCCCGGGGTGAGTAACATATGGACACAGCCTATCCGAAACCGCATTGACATGCTGGCCACTGGTATCCAAACACCCGTGGGAGTTAAGGTATTCGGGGAAGATTTGAAGATCATCGAGAATATCGGGATCCAGGTCGAAAATATCGTTAGAGATATTCCGGGTGCAAGAAATCCATATGCGGAGAGAATCGGTAACAAACCCTATATTGAGATAGAAATCGATAGAGAGAAAGCGGCCCGTTATGGCGTGAGAGTTGCAGATATTCAACATCTTATTATGACAGCCATCGGTGGTATGAATATCACAACCACGGTTGAAGGGAGGGAACGATATCCGATCCGTGTCCGTTATCCTCGAGAACAAAGGGACAGCTTAGACAGCTTAGAAAGGGTATCTGTCCCGACGCCCAGTGGTGCGCAAGTTCCACTCAGTCAGGTCGCCTCTGTCAAGAAGGTGGAAGGACCGGCAAAAATTTCCGGTGAAAACACGCTTCCTTACGTGCGTGTGTTCATCGATGTAAACACCGATGAGGTGGGTGTTGTCGATTTTGTCCGACAGGCCCAGAGGATCGTTAGCGAGAAGATCGATCTGCCTTCGGGTTATTACATTTCGTGGAGTGGACAGTATGAGTATGAGATACAGGCAAGGAACCGTTTGATGGTGGTTGTTCCCATCTGTGTCTTTGTCATCTTTCTCCTGCTCTACATCAAATTCAATCGATTTTCCGCGGCTCTGCTTCTCATCCTGTCTTTGCCCTTTGCCTTTGTGGGGGGGATTTGGCTTCAGTATTTCCTTGGATTTAAGTTCAGCACAGCTGTTTGGGTGGGATATATCGCTCTGTTCGGTGTCGCCGTAGAGGATGGAGTTGTGATGGTGGATTTTTTAATCAAGTCTGTGAAAAAAGGGAGCCGCACCGCAGAAGACATCGTACAGGCTGGGTTGTTGAGAGTACGGCCTATTGTAATGACAACGGCGACGACGATATTGGCCCTTATTCCCATCTTACTGAGCACTGGAGCAGGCTCCGAGATTATGAAACCCATCGCGACACCCACTGTGGGCGGCATGGTCACCGCAACACTATTGAACTTGATCCTCGTCCCCGTTTTGTTTGCATGGACCACGAAAACATCCAACTCTAATGTGTAGGGTCCATTCCCCGAATGGACCGAGGGCTGATGTCAAGGTGGTGTCTCTTCGATGTTGTGGAGTGATAGTTGCTTAGATGTCGCTAGATCCTTCTATTCTTAAGATCATCAGATGCGATCAATACACATCTACTCGAATGAGCTGGAATTTTCCATCCAGAATATTGTGGAGCTTTCCATCCTCGTCGAGCAGTTTTCCATAGAACGTCCCTTTGACGAGTGAGTCTGGAGGGCCGAATTCATCAATGGTGATAGAGAAATTCAGAATATCCTCTCCACTATCAAGGCTCGCAAGAAAATTCTTTATAGCTTTTTTTGACTTTTCATCCTCCTGAATCAACAAACACCAGGACACATATACGGGGATGACATCTGATGACTGGTCCTGAATTGTTCCGATAAAAGTTTCACCCTGTTTAAAAAGCTCGAGCGTGATTCCACTCTCACAATTTTGATACCTCGGGAAATGATCCGCGCCTAAATCGGCTTTGAATGCTTTAGTGCCCTCAATGTGGATGTACTGCTCATCGGGGTGAAACTCTAACTTAACATCCGTGAGATGAAATTCTGTACTGTCAACCTTGTAAGAAATAAATTCTTCAACTTGTGCACGAATCATTTGAGGGATACAAAGAAACATAAAAAACAAAAAGATAAAGAGTCCTTTTTTCATTTCCTCTCCTTTTTGCTGAATAACTGATTCTGTTAGATATTACTTCACATTTCTTTTTCAATCAAATAATAATTGACAAATACTACCAATATTATAAAATATATAGAGAATATTAATTTTTGATAAACTAAAGGAGATATTTATGTCAAAAAAAACATTACTACTGGTTATATTTCTTGTCTTTTCAGTGGCTCTAGTAATGGCTGCTGTGGACAAAAAAACTGGTGATGAATCCCTTAAGTGTCCGGTGAGCGGTAAAGAATTCACGAAATCCGATGCTACGCCCGAATACGAGTATGAGGGAAAGACCTATTACTTCTGCTGTGAAGGCTGCAAAGATGCATTCATCAAGAATCCAGCAAAGTATATCGAGAAAGATGTGGATATAGAACATGCCCACGATGCGGAACATGCACATGCAGCAGAACAAGCATATGCAGAGCACGCGGACCATGACCATCAATTACATGCAGAGGAAGACGGAATGGTTGTCGATCCTGTCTGTGGGATGAAGATCAATAAAGAAGACGCTAAGTTTACTCACGTCCATAATGACAAGACATATTATTTCTGCATGGAGGAATGCAGGGATAAGTTTGTAAAAGCTCCCGGGAATTATATTAGGGCTGATGAGGGTATCGTAACCTGCCCGGTGAGCGGTGAATCTTTTAAAAAATCGGAATTCACCGAGTCTATCGATTATGAGGGAAAGGCCTATTATTTCTGTTGTGCGGGCTGCAAAGATAAGTTCGAAAAGAATCCTGAGAAGTACGCAAAGAAGTAGTTATACTTTTTTTTACTCTATATAATCCCTTTGTCTTTCAACCAGGCATCGTTGTAGATCGAGCTTAGATAGCGATTGGCTGAATCTGGAAAAATTGTTACGATTCTAGCATCCTGCTGAATTTCCCGAGCTAACTTCAGACATCCCCACAAGGCGGCTCCACTCGAGCCTCCGGCCAGGATGGCCTCCTTATTGGCCAGTTCTCTGGTCATCTCGAATGCCTGTTTGTCTGTGATTCGATAAATATCATCTATCAGGCTGAAATCAACGCAACCGATGAGAAACTCATCCCCCAAACCTTCAAGAAGATATGGCGAGGGTTTTACAAGTTCTTTGGAATGAAAGTAATCATAAAAAACTGAACCTTCCGGATCGATTCCGATAACTTTGACGCTGGGATCTTTTTCTTTGAGATATTTTGCCACGCCACAGATCGTTCCTCCTGTGCCCATACCCGCGAGGAAATAGTCAATTTTTCCATCCATTTGTTGCCAGATTTCAGGACCTGTGGTCGTGGTATGGGTCTCGTTATTTTCGCGGTTATTGTGCTGATCGAGATAATAGCTATTGGGCGTTTCTTTGGCGATTTGTGGTGCTTTGTTGTTATAACTGCCGGGGGATTCTGGGGGAAGTGTGCTGTCGACCATGATGAGTTCTGCATTTAACGCCTTGAGAAATTTTATTTTTTCAGAACTTAGACTGTCCCTTACTACGATCTTTAATGTGTAGCCTTTAATGGCGCAAACCATTGCCAATGCTAGGGCGGTGTTTCCCGAAGAGTTATCCACAATTGTGTCTCCGGGCTTTATCCTGCCTTCTTTCTCAGCCTTTTCGATCATGTGTTTGGCGATCCGATCCTTTATGCTCCCCATAGGATTCAAAAATTCGAGTTTGGCAAAAATATCTGCTTGGACCTCTTTTGTTGTATGACTTAGCTTGATCAGTGGAGTGTTGCCTATGCCTTCCAGGATATTATGAAAATATACTTCTCGTGACATGTCGTTATATCCTTTTCTGTGAAGATGATATTTTTTTATTCAGCGTACCTTAATTAAAAGGGAAATTATATAGCAGCGTAAGTATGGGAAGTCAATGCCAATAAATGACATGTTGATAATTTGGCTTTTGGAGATAGTTTGAATCTGGTATCTTATGGGGGAAAGAAAATGAATCCAAAAAGAGTTGTTGTGGCGATGAGCGGAGGGGTGGATTCTTCCGTTGCGGCAGGGTTGCTCAAGGACCAGGGCTATGAAGTGATAGGTGTTACGATGAACTTATTCCCGCTGCCCAAAGAGTACTGCCTGGATAGAGATCTAAAAAACTGCTGCGGCCGTGGAGCAATCGAGCATGCCAACCGAGTGGCTTCAAAATTAGGGATCTCGCACTATGTTCTCAACCTCAAGGATTCTTTTGAAGATCTGGTTGTCTCTGATTTTCTCGAGGAGTATTCTCGAGGACGCACTCCCAATCCATGCATCCGCTGTAACCAGTTCATAAAATTCGATGTGCTGATGGAAAGGGCCGGGAAGATCGGAGCTTCTTGTATTGCGACCGGACATCACGCGCAGATCATCCAGGATCTTCGATCAGGACATTTCTATCTCAAAAAAGGGATGGATAAAGAGAAAGACCAATCTTATTTTCTCTACACCATGACTCAAGATCAGCTGTCTCACACCCTATTTCCTGTAGGTCTCTTCACCAAGTCAGAGATCAGAAAAAGGGCACGAGAGTGGGGCCTTCCTGTGGCAGAGAGGCCAGAAAGCCAGGAAATTTGTTTCATTCCAGATAACGATTACGCCGGTTTTCTTAAAAAAAGGATGCCCAAGACATTCCGTCCAGGGCCGATCGTCGATTCAAAGGGCAAAGTCCTGGGTCATCACAGTGGAATCATCCATTTTACTGTGGGACAGCGCAGAGGCCTGGGAATTGCAGCCCCTCACCCTCTTTATGTTCTTGAGATCAACACCTCAAAGAATGAAATTGTGGTCGGACCCAATGATTGTCTCTATAAAAAGGATCTGCTCGCTGATCAAATCAATTGGATATCCGGAGATAAAATTGTTTCTCCAGTTCAAGCCAAAGCCAGGATCCGCTATAAGCATAAAGAGGCCGAGGCTCTTTTAGTTCCTTTGGATTCTGAAAAAATTCGCGTGGAATTTAAAAAGTCTCAGAGAGCAATAACTCCCGGCCAGGCGGTGGTTTTTTATGAGGGGGATGTGGTTCTGGGCGGTGGCACGATTTCGTCCAGTGAGTATTGAGTCGTAAACCGTAAACAAGTCACATCAAAACCCAAAATTATTCGCTGGGAAGACATGTGCGCATTTTTCTACAGGAGAAGTGTGATCATGAGGATGCTGCAGCCGGCTACCACAAGAGAGCCAATAAAACCGACAGACAATTAAAGGCTTTATTCCGACTGTTTTGAATGTACTGAAGACAGTGTTGAGTCCGATCCCCGCCAAACCCAAAAGGATGAGGAATCTTCCCGCACTGTTGAAAGCTTTGACTCCTTCAGCTGTAAAATACCCCAGAGTGTTTATTCCTGCCATGATGAAATAGCCGAAGAGAAACCAGGGGAAGGCTTTGGCAATGTTGATGTGAGTTCCCTAGGATTTCTTGCTCGACAATACGTACCGCGTGTACAACACAGCGATTAAGAATGCCAGCAGGACCATAAAACAATTCCGGACGAGTTTAACGGCAGTGGCAGTTTTCCCGGCGAGGTCGGAAAAGATAAATCCTGCACCGACAACTTGGGGTGTAGAGTGCTGTCCCGGCAAAGACACCAAAGCTGACATCTGTTACTCCTAAAAGCTGTGCGATCTTCGGGTAAAATATGATGGCGATGAGCCCCCAGAGAGCGATCGTTCCAATAGCATAGCTGGTCTCTTCCTCTTTGGCTTTGATGAGTGGGGCTGTGACAGCTATGGCAGAACCCCCGCAGATCGTAGTTCCTACGGAAAGTAGAACAGAAAGAGCTGTTGGGAGTTTAAAGACTTTTCCAAGAAAATAGATGACAAAAAAGCTGACGGCCATCGTTACGACAATGATGCCAAGCATATGGAGTCCTTGGGAAGAAAAGTTTTTAAAGTTCAGTGATGACCCGATGAGGACGATCCCAAGGATCAAGATTTTTTCAAATGCTTTTATTCCAGGAAGGCATATTTTGGGCACAAGACCAAGGTTTTGCAGCAAGATACCCAAGATGATAGCGATGACTACAGCTTCGATGGCGTGTTTACAGCCCACCTCTACCAGTTTAGAGAGAGAGGTGGCAATCCGAGCCACAACGAGCATCAGGATCTAGCCAGGAAGAAATTCCTTTTCCATACTATCCCCTCTGCATTTTCATTCGGAACTCTAACTTTTTAAAAACAAGCGCCTATTTTATCAGTCGGCTGCCCCATCTGTTAATGTTAATAGAGCATTAGATCCCCCACCAGACGTCGGAAAATTAGGAGTATTGGAGGAACGGATCGCCCGAACGGTCAGTTGCGAGAACCAGTGAACTTGTCAATTGATTGCGAAAGATGTATTTTTAGAGAACCGAGTGCAGCAACTTTTAAAAGAAATGAGAAGAAAAACATGAAATATGGTTGTTCATCCGAGGTCGGTGAGATCAAGTGCCTTTTGCTGAAACATCCCAGGGAGGCCTTTATCAAGCAGGAGAGCATAGAGGAGCAATGGATGGACCTCAATTACATGGGCCGTCCTGATTTTGAAAAAGCAGTTCAAGAGTACGAAAATTTCGTGGCTCTACTCCAAGAATTTGTTCCTGAGATTCATTTTTTGCCCCAAAACGCAAACACTGGCCTGGATTCCATCTACGTCCACGATCCGCTAATGATAACGGAGCGGGGGGGCATCTTGTGCCGGATGGGGAAGGGAGAACGAGAGGGAGAGCCTTCAGCCGTAGGAGAATTCCTCAAAGATCTCAACATTCCGATTCTGGGTGCGATTACCGATCCTGGAAAACTTGAAGGTGGGGATGTGGTCCAATTTGATCAGCAGACTCTAGCCGTAGGGCAGGGATACCGGACCAACGCCGAGGGAATCCGGCAGCTCAGAGAGCTCACCAGAGATTTTATCAAAGAATTGATGGTTGTTCCCCTCCCGCATTGGAACGGTCCCCAGGATGTCCTTCATCTCATGTCTTTTATCAGCCCGGTGGACCGAAATCACGCTCTGGTCTATTCGCGGTTGATGCCCGTGCCTTTCCGGGAATGGCTGCTTCACAGGGGCATGACACTCATCGAAGTGCCGGATGTAGAGTTTGAGATGATGGCCTGTAATGTGCTGGCTATTTCACCTCGGAAATGTCTTATGCTTGCAGGAAATCCACGCACAAAACAACTCCTCGAGGAAACCGGAGTGGAAGTCTGGGAATATTCCGGGGACGAGATCTCGAGGAAAGGTGCAGGCGGTCCCACATGCCTTACTCGCCCTCTCTTTCGTACAGGCTGAACTCTTCGGCTAAATCTCTTTCGCAGAATTAAGATTTATCGATGGATTTTAGCTTTGAGAGCACTGAGGCATCTTTGTCGAGCCTGTGGTCGACTTGGAGATCGATATGTATTCTTTGCACGCCCATATCCACTAACACTCTATGGGTTTTCTCCACGAGTTCAAATAGAGTTCTCAGGTCTGGTGCCTCGATTGTCGTCGCCATGCCGCCCGTGTAACTCTTCAGGCCAGAGTTTTCGATCACTCTTACGACTTCCTTGACATACCGACTGACCGATACACCTTCACTCGTGGGGAAAATTGCCAATTCACTGATGATCATTTTTCACCTCGCCTTGATTCTAACAATGAATTCTATCAACACTCCTTTTTTTAATCAACGATCTGTTACGTGCCTGAACATCTGTTCCAGCCACAGTTCGGACATGTCGGGCACTTCTCATCCGGGAGACTGGCGCCACAGATCTTACACATCACGGTGAAAAAATCTTTGGCATTTGTTTTTGTCTTGCCGATGTGCCGTTCCATCACTTTGGCGATCGCATCCGGAATAGATTGAACCAACCCACCCTCTGTAAAGATCGGCTCAGATCCTCCGATCCCTTTGAGTTGACTGATGACATCTTTGGGTTCGACGCCGCTCCTCAACGCTAGCGATATAAGCCTTCCCAGGGCCTCAGCATCGGCCATAGTGGAGTACCCGCTTTTGCCGATGGAGGTGAAGACTTCAAAAGGCTTCTGATTGAAATAGGAGATGGTGACATATAAGTTCCCGAAGCCGGTTTTGATCTTATCAGTGACTGATGGAATGGAATTCGGCCTCTCCTTAGGATGAAGTTGTTCTGTGGGAAGGTTGAGGACCTGTTCGGTGCGGCTTCCATCTCTGTAGATGGTGATCCCATTGGTATTCAGCTCATGAGCCAGAAGATAGGCGTTGTTGACATCCTGTTTTGTTGCGCTGTTCGGAAAATTTATGGTCTTGGACACGGAATTGTCCACATGTTTTTGGAATGCGGCCTGCATCTTGATATGCCATTCCGGTGTGATGTCGTGGGCAGTCCTGAAATAAGCGGGCAAGGGCTCATCAGGATTTTTTGCCTTCCACTCTGCATACAGAGGATGGATATCTTTGAGCTCGCCGTCGATGATCTTTGATGTGAATTCAAAGGCGAATACGGGCTCGATACTGGACGAACACCCAGCGATGCGCGATATCGTTCCTGTAGGAGCGATGGTTATAACCGTGGCATTTCGCATCGTTTTTCCCTTGAAGACCGAGTGCTCGATGTTCGGGAAATTGCCTCGCGATTCTGCCAGTTTTCTGGATTCAGCCTGTGAATTTTTTCTCAAGAATGAAGCGATTTTTTCCGCAAGTTTAATGGCTTTTACCGAATCATACCTGATCTCCATCTTGATCAGAAGGTCTGCCCAGCCCATGACACCCAAGCCGATGCGCCTGTTTCCCTTGGTCGTCTGTTCGATTTCCGGTAGGGGATACCTGTTGACTTCGATCACGTTGTCCAGAAATCGGACTGCGATCTGTATGACTTTTTTAAACCTCTCCCAGTCGAATCGATCCTTTTTGTTCGGGGCGAAAAAGTTCGATAGATTCAGAGATCCCAGGTTGCATGATTCATACGCATGAAGCGGTTGTTCACCGCAGGGATTTGTCGCACGGATCGGTCCGAGCCCGGAAGTGGGGTTGTGCTCATTGATTTTATCTATAAAAACTAGACCGGGGTCGCCCACTGCCCACGCCGATTCCACGATTTTGTCGAAGACCTTGCCGGCTTTTTTCTTCCCCACCTTTTTCTTAAGGAAGGGATCGTAGATGCTGTATGAGCCATCCTCCTTTAGCGCATCCATAAACGCCTCCGTGACCGCAACAGAGATGTTGAAATTGTTGATCGTCCGGCCATCCTTTTTTAGCAGAATGAATTCTTCGATGTCGGGATGATCGACGCGCAGGATCCCCATGTTTGCGCCTCTGCGTGTGCCGCCCTGTTTGACAGCTTCGGTCGCGGCATCGAGGACTTTGAGGAAAGAAATGGGGCCGGAGGCGATTCCCTGCGTTTTGCGGACAAAACTCCCTGCAGGACGGAGGAGGCTGAAGTCGAATCCTGTACCCCCTCCTTCTTTATGGACCAGTGCTGTGTTTTTAACGGTTTGGAAGATGGAATCCATGGAATCTTCGATCGGAAGGACAAAGCAGGCGCTCAGACACATGTCTCTGCCAGAGCCGGTGAGAGTGGGGCTGTTGGGCATAAAGTCCCGGTCCATCATTAGTTTAAAAAATCTGTTTTCCCACTTTTTCTGTTCGCTCGTTGTCTCTTCGGCTGAAGCGATGTGCCGAGCTACTCTAGAGAACAGATCCGATGGTGATTCGTCCAAAAATTCTCCGTCTTCACTCTTCATGAAGTAGCGTGCCTTCAGGATTCGCATCGCATTTTGAGAAAAACCATTCCCCTCTGACATGATTACACCTCTATGCTGGGAGTCGTACAGGATGTTGTAGCATAAAGAATATAAACTGCCACATGGTGTATGTCAAGACATATTTAGGGAATTTATAGGAATTATCAAAAAACCGAAAAGAGTAAGGAGTCAGGGACAAAAATATTAGGCTTAGGAAATGAAATTTTGATGCCTGGAAAAACCTGGATTATTCATAAAAAATGTCGATTATAAATGAAAATCGAATAAGAAACAGAGTACCCAAATGAGTATTCCTAAAAACAATGTAAAAATCTGAGAATACGTCTGTCATGATAAGTATCGACATTTTTTATGAATAATTCAGGCTAAGACGATCGGTTTTGGATTCTATTGTTTAGAAGGTAGAGGGTGTTTGATCTTTTCCCAAGAGGCGATAAAATTAAAATGTTCGTCAGTGTGGCAGGTTAAGCATTTTTCCTTAATAGCATCCTGTGATGTGTATCATAATCATAAAAACATTCTTTTAGCATTCCAAGCGGCGGTCAGATTTTGATAGCTTATCTTTAAGAACTCGAAATCCCAGTTTGATAAAAAGCTTAAAGCTTTTTGTCTCCGACCATATCTTTTGATACGTTTGCTGTCCAGAGACGATGTTGAAGAGGGCTTTTTTTAACGTCGGCTCGTTTTCGGCTGAGGCGAGAACGCTGTCCAGGAATCCATATTTGGATGACTTGTTTGATAAAAATCTTAACGTCTTCCCATACGGAATGTCACACGTTAAATCAGAACAGCTATTCATGTAGGCATTTAAGCCTTCTTTTGACATTCCATGGCTAATAATGACCTTAGCGGCATTCATCCCGGTTTTCACAGCGGAATTGATTCCTTTGCCCTTAAGAGGTCTTATCAAACCTGCCGAATCGCCAACCATCACATAACGATCTCTAAAGATTCCTTTAGCAGGAAGGGTGGGAAATTTCCCCTTAAAATAATAGAGTTGGAGTTTTATGTGTTCAAAATTTTGCGGTAGCGTCTTCTTCACACAAGGAAGGTCCAGGAATGAATCCATCATGGCGGCGTCAACAGTATTCCCCGCAATATTTATGGAAAGATGGTTTTCTTTGGGAGTGATGGCACCGAATTCAACATGAGGAAGAGACTTTGGAAGAAACGCATGGATATAGCTTCCAAATTTCTGCATCTCTGATTCACCCGGGTGTATTTTCGTCACGATTGAGGACAGAAATTTTGGCTGGTGATAAGGCGTTAATCTTTCAAAAGTCTTGGCCATCCCATCATCCAGACCGAACGCACCCACAACAACATCCGCCTTGATGTTGTTGCTCTCGCTGTATACCATTACGCCATCTGCATCAAAGTCCAAATCAGTTACGCGCGCTTGGATTGTCTCTATGCCCAATTCCTTCACTTTCTTGAAGAGATAGTTGTCGAATTCGACTCTTCGGCATGAGTATGAAGGCTCATGCTCTCCTTCGAGCTTCAGGGAATATTTTCCTGTATGAACAAAGTATCCGTTGATCTTTTTATTTATGATGTCCCATGGAAAAGGGACGCCCAGATCTTTCTCTAAAATATTTTCAATGGGCGGAGAGAGCACACCCATACACTGGTTGTAATAGCTCTTTTTTTCGAATCTTTTCCCCTCATAGACGATAATTCGAGGATTGATCCCCTTTTCTTGAGACAATTTTTTGAGTTTGATGGCACAGCTGGCACCGGCAGGCCCACCTCCGATGATGACGATGGTACTCTTGTCGTTTATCTCTGTAAGCGCTGATTCTGTCATAGGTAGATTCTTGGATTCAACTGAGCTATCATTATTAAATTAGTATCACATCCTATTGTCGGTACATCCTTATGATAGTATATCCTATTGATGAATTTTTCTACGGGATCTGAATCTTTGCACCTTCCTGCAACTGTTTTTCCTCTAATGAGTATAGCGCATCTAGCAATCCGACCTGAAAGCTTCCGGGAGCTGAAGCCTTTGAGGCTGCCTTTTCACCGGCAAGGCCAAAGTATGCCAGCGCTGTCGTCGTTGCTGTGAGAGGATTGTCATCCACAGCCAGGAACGCGCCGATGACAACCGTCGCTGTGCAGCCCGTTCCCGTGACAAAACCCATTAGTTCATGACCATTCGCAACGCGATGGATCTCTTTTCCATCTGTGACCAAATCCACGGCGCCGGTTATTGCCAAGGTTGTGTTCAACTCTCTCGAGAGTGTGAGTGCGGCATCGGCAGCATCATCGACGCCGTGAATGGAATCAACTCCTTTTGTCCGTGAGCCTTCATGGGCGAGGGAAAGCACTTCAGAGGCATTTCCGCGGACCACACTGATGGAGAGTTCATCGATGAGTCGCTTAGCAGAATCTGTGCGTAGTTTGGTGGCTCCTGAACCCACCGGGTCCAATACTATCGGAGTGTTCAGTTCGTTTGCACGTTTCCCTGCTTTGAGCATCGAGTCGATCCAATATGGTGTGAGAGTTCCGATATTGAGCACGAGAGCGCCTGCAAAGGATACCATTTCTTCCACTTCCTCTTGGGCATGGGCCATAACAGGGGAGGCTCCACAGGCGAGCAGTGCGTTGGCTGTGTAATTCATGACTACATAATTCGTGATGTTATGGATCAACGGTTTTTTCTCCCGAAGGCGCTTCAGGTTTTCTGCGGCTTTGTGTGCGAGCTTTTGGTCAAACACTTGTTCCTCCTTAAGTCTTAAAGTGATCCCAGCCCGAAGGTGTGACGGGCCGTTTACTCCCGTCCGGGAGTACTAATTGAATCTTCTCCTTGGCCTCTGTGATTCGGCCGATCTCACTAGCAGAGACATCGCTGATCGATGCAACAAGAGAACGGATTTTCGGAACACTCTCAGCCGAACAGGTCAAGATCAATTCATAATCATCGCTGTCACTCATGACCAAATCATATGGATCAAGTTCCATTTGTCCAGCTTCCTGAATGAGTGCTTTACTGAGGGGTAGCTGTTTTTGAATGATTTTAGCTCCTACTCTGCTCTTTTCACAAATATGTCCCAGGTCTGCCAGGAGACCATCGCTCGTGTCGATCATGGCCTTGGCATAACCAGAATGTGCAATGGCGTGTCCCTCTCGTGCCCGGTGTTTTGGGGTGTTGTACGCTTGAACAAGGGGATGGTTTTGTACATCTTGTGGCGACTGGGAACTCTGCAAGATTTGAAGCCCTGCAAGAGCTTGTCCCGGATACCCTGTGACCAGGATCGCATCTCCAATTTCAGCAGAGGAACGTAGCATCAACTTGCCCTGCTCTACTTCCCCCACCAATGTGATGTCTATAAAATTGGCACCCTCGGTCTTTGTAATGTTGCCCCCGATGATCGAGGCCTTTAAGGGATTTAACTCCTGGAAAAATCCGCGATACATGGATTCCACATCTGCGATAAGGGTGTCCTCTCTCAGACCTAATGACACAAGTGCGTACAGGGGCAGGCCGCCCATGGCGCCGATGTCGCTGATGTTCACAGCCATAGCACGCCGTCCCAGATCCACTGAATTGATGCGATCAGACAGATAATGGCGGCCCTCTACCAGACAATCGCACGTGACCAACACTTCATATCCTTCACGAGGTTTAATAGCAGCGGCATCGTCTCCAATTCCAATAGTGACTCCAGGAGTTTCGATGCCTTCCTCTCGGATTAATGTGTGAAAGCGGTCGATAAGCCCGAATTCTCCGATATCTGACAAAGTTTTAGGCATCGTTATCTTCTTTTTTCCCGTGTGGATATTATCTCACATTTCACCCTTGAGTGCTCGGAAGAGTTCACGCGTAGCCTGTTCGGGATCTTGTTGACAGCACACGGCCGAGATGACAGCTATCCCGTGTGCTCCCGCTCGTATAACCTCGGGAGTGTTATCCTTGTTCACACCGCCAATGGCAATGAGAGGGAGGGGGACTTTGTCGATGACCTCTTTCATGAGATCGATCCCGGCAACAGGGCCTGCATCCGCTTTGGATGTGGTCGGGTAAACTGGGCCGAATCCAACATAGTCTGCGCCTTCATCCAAGCATTTCCAGGCTTCTTCCAGTGTGACGGCTGATCCTCCGATGATCTTGTTTGCTCTGAGCATTTCACGGGCCAAGGGGATGGGGAAATCATCCTGGCCAAGGTGGACGCCATCGGAATCCGAAGCTATAGCGACATCCAAGCGGTCGTTCACAATGAAAGTTACACCGGCACTCGTACAAAGATGTTTTAAATCTCGAGCCATCTCTATCATTTTGCGGGTCGATCCCTCCTTCTGTCGAAACTGGATCGTATCCGCTCCTCCTGCAATGGCCATCCGTGCCAGTTCAACATGGGAGAAGCGATCCTGCAGTTCTGTATCTGTGATGACATGTAAGCGTCCGATTTTCCTCATGTTTAATGTCCTGGCACCTCTAAGTATATCAATAAGTTGCGGCAAATCGCATCTGCAAAATAGCACAAGAATATTTTGATGTCAAAATCGCGAATCTGTGGAGAAAGAAGAAAACAAGAGCTAAAGCTTCTTTAGTGGTTCGTTCCAATCCCTTATGCTATTTTTTATCTTTTTTGTGAGCAAAATGAGTGCATTGAACAGAAGTGAAATCTGCAATCTAAGATCGAGAGAGATCTTGAAAATATCACGGTAGGGAATATTGCCGGTGAACATATTCCAGAGGATCAGTCTTATTTTTTGCGGAGGACCTGTCTTGCCGCGTTTTTTTGCCAGGGATAAGTGGGATTGTGTGAGTATGGGAACAGAGGATATGAAATCATTGATGAAGAACAGAAGACGTCCGTAGGTGTTATCTCGTATGATCAATTTTTTTGCCCGTTTAGAGTAGTGTTTTTTGAATGAGGAAGCACTCACTCCGTAAAAAATGGCGGTTTCAGCTGCCAATTTGGCCGTTAAAAAAGCTGATTCGATACCGTTTTTGTAATGTCTCGAGTAGCTCGCATCTCCGATCATGACAAATCGATGCGTAAAGGGTTTATTTGCCGGCGATACAGTTATTTTTGGATAACAAGAACAATGGGGCTTGAATGCGGGGATTTTTCCCTGTATGTCTTTGAGATTGAGGAATTCTTGGAATATGTCTTTTGTGGCATCTTTTTTCCCAATCACTGTGACTGTAATGAAGTCTTCCTTGGGGGTCACTGTAGCATAACGAATGATGTTTTTTTTGGGCATATAAACATGAATAGTGTTGCCGAAGTTTTCTGGGATCTTTTCGCTGCCTATTTTGAGCTCGGCTTGGTATGCAGCAAGCATAGATGGTGCTCTGTAGCCGAAGCCCATATCTTTAATCCTATTCATCAGGTACGTGTTCACACCAAAGGCTCCTACAACTAAATCTGCCTCAACCTCTTGAAGATTTTCTTTTTGCCCGTAGATAATTGTTAAGGGTTGAGATTTGTTTTCGGGCAATTTGATGTCCCATACAGGGGCAGAAATGACCTCTGCCCCCAAGTCCTGAGCCCACCTTAGGAGAAAGTCGTCGAAGCTTATGATTTCTGGAAATGTCGAATAGCGTGGTCCGTTTCCCCTAAATACGGTTGCAATGGCATTTTTCTCGTTCTCTGCACAAGAGAGAAGCAGGCTTTCACCGTCCACATGCACAGTGTATCCTTCGATTCTGCTTATGATCCTTTTTTCTGGAAGATGAATCCCTTCAACTTTGAGTTTCTGGAATAGACTCTCTGCGAGTACCCCGGTACAGAGATTGCAGCCTTTGGGTCCTTTTTGTAGAAAGTCTTTGCCGTCAAAAATGGTTATGGATATGTGTATTCCTTTTTGACTTGCGAATTTGTAGATGAAATGAGAAAAAAAAGATCCCGCTGGTCCACCGCCAATGATAACGACCCGGTCGCCGTCCTTGAGTTTTAAACCCTCTTTCATAAGTCGTATTATACTACTTATTATATAATATATATAGATGAAGTAATCAATGTGCTGCTTCAATCCGCTTGATAAAAGAATTGTGTTATCGGATTTTTTGCGGATTAAAATTGACTTTGATGTTAGGCAAAGAGAGGAAATTGAGGAGAAGGCCGTAACTACTTATAACCGAAAAGCATACTATAAATGATTAACAGGATCAGCGAAATTCCGATAAAGAGGAAGATATAACCAAATATCCTCACCAGCGTCATTTTTTTGGGGGATATTTCCTTGAGGACAACGTCTTTCTTCAACTGCCCCGATTCTTTCAAGTATTTGTATTCTTCAGGACGATCTTCTTTGTATTCATCGAGGGGGACCAAACCTGTAAAAATGACAGGATCGAGGGGGAAGGATTCTGGACGCAGATGGGTATTGAAGAAATGGATTGTGAAGATAAAGCCCACAGCAAGTAGGGCTTCGTCGCTATGGATGATCATGGCGACATTGATGAACCAACCGGGCAGGAGCTTTGTAAAGAATTCCGGGAACCACAGGATCAATCCGGAAAATCCGATGACTCCCACTCCCCAGAAAACAGCCATGTAATCGAATTTCTCCCAGTAGGTCCAGCGCCCATATGCAGGTCGGGGACCCATACCTAGAAACCACTTGATCGAGCCGATAAAGTCTTTGAGATCTTTTTTGTTGAACCAGAGAGCTCTGCCCCCGAAGATCAACTGACGGACAGTTGTCCTTGTTTTGATCTTTAATCTGATCATGGAGTATATATGCGCGAAAAAATATCCGAAGGTGATTGCGGCAGAAAATCTGTGAATGCGCCCGGCCGCCTCTACTCCGCCAAACATATCGGCAAGAAACCTGGCCCAGGGCATGCTGGCAAACTTGAGCATCATTCCTGTCAGCGCCAATCCCATAAAACTCAGGATCACGAAGATGTGCATGATTCGCTGGTCTGTCGTGAACCGTTGGATGTAATACCTCTTGTGGATCTTTTCTGCGTTTCTTTTTTCTTTGAGGTGTTTGTAAGATCGAGGCATCCAGAGCAGAGTATGAATACCGAAAAAAGTGAATACGGAGATAAGCAATCCGGTCATGGCCCAGAAAGTAAAATACAGAATGGGATATTTCGCTTTATCGTGATGAGTGGCATGTGTCAGGTAGCCTGTGAATCGCCGATTGGCGTCAGAATGGCATTTCTGGCAGGTTTCGACCACTCTGTTGAATCCCACATGGGAATCAGGGTCGTCCACTTTAAGAATGTCGTGTGCGCCGTGGCAATCTGAACACTTGGCTGTCTTCAGATAGCCAAGTGTGTAAGCTTTCCCGTGGATGGTTTCTGTGTAGGACTCTGACAGCTCCTCGTGACACGACCCGCATTGGTGGGTGACTTCGGACATAAACTGATCCATGTGGATGTCTTTGATCTGGTGTGCGGAGTGGCAGTCTTCACAGTTGGGAAGCTTCTCATTTAATTTGGAGATGGTTGAACTGTGAATGCTGTTCACAAAATCCTGGTAGATGCCTTCGTGGCAAGTCGCACAAGTCGAGGGAAGATTTTTGTGGTTAACGGATGATCGTTCATCCTCATGGTTCAAGATGAAGTGTGTACTGTGGCAGTCTGAACATACCGCGCTGGGTAAAAGACCTTTTTTTATCAAACCTTGCCCATGTACGCTATTGGAATAATCGACGACAACTGTACCTTGATGGGTCTTTATAGTGGCCGGATGATCCAGCTTGCCATGGCAAGCTCCACACAACTCAGGGATTTTTGACCGGTATGTTTTTGCCTGATCATTCAGATGGGATATAATAGTGTGTTTTCCGTGACAGTCTGTGCAGTAAGGAGAATCAGGGTCCTTCTCGAAATAGGCTTCTCCATGACCACTCTCAAAATAATCTTCAGCGATCTGGGCATGACAATTGGAACAATCGACCCGGCCTGCTGTTTCACAGGGACGGTGTTTTTGCGGGCTGATATCTGCATGACATTTGACACAGGGGATGTTTTTGTGTGCAGAATCCTGGATGTCTTCTTTTTTGACTGTAAGAGAGATTTGTTGGCCTTCCACAGTCTTAAAAACATCGGGTTTCTCATGACACGTCAGACACTCCCGGTCGGAAGTCCTGATGACCAGATTTGTTCGTCTTATGGTATGAGGCTGATGGCAATCGGTACAGGCGGGTATGGCCCCTGGCTCTTGTTCCCAAAGTTCACCCTTGATGATCTTTATGTGAACTTCTTCAATCCGGGCATGGCATTTGGTGCATGTGTTGGCGATATTGCGAGCGGAGACTGTAGAACGAGAAATTGTATGTGGGAGGACGAGATGGTTGCCATGGCAATCATTGCAGGTGGCGGTCACGATGAGCCCTCGTTTGAAAAGGCCTTCCCCGTGGATACTCTGGGAATAATTACTTAAAATGTCGTGTTCTGGGATGTTGTATACTCGAGCAACAGGAGCTCCCTCCCTGTGGCATTTTCCGCAGAGTACTGGGATATTCATTTTATAGGTGCGCGATCTCACATCGGAGGGAGGCAGGATACAGTGTTCTCCATGACATTCTGCGCAGGTCGGTGCGTAGGGTGCACCTCGTCTTAAAGCATTTCCATGGATTCCCGCATTGAATTCTTCATCGGCCACGTCATGGCAGATCCCGCAGTTGACTCTTTCTAGTTGTTCCGGATGAGGAAAATCCTCGACATCTGCATTCTGGTGGCAGCCGATACAATCCGAGTCTTTGTGGACCGAGCCTGCAAATCTTTGGAAATCCACGTACAAGGAGACCGTGCGTCCTCTTCTCTCAGTCGTCAGTTCTCGATCGGAGTGGCAAGTTTCGCAATCTTCGTTACTCTGAGATCGAGCAATGCAAGGAACAAGAAAGAGGCCCAATAAGACAACGAAGAATATTTTTTTTATCGTCATCAATGAAGCTCGTTCGGCATTTCTGTCAGGATTTCCCCCGTGTTTTTTGAGCGCCTTGCAGAACAGTAATTTACCTTTAATCCAATCCTAAATAACAAATATTAATAAATTCAGATTTTACTGCTTTTCTGGCCTAGGATGCTTGACTTTTGCCCAGGCGGCGTCAAAATCGAAGGGTTTATCATGAGCATTTTCATGACAGGAAAGGCACTGTGTTTTTATAGCATCAGGCGAACCGTATTCTGTCAAACCGTTCTTCACAGCTTCGGCATGGTCTTTCATGATGCTCATCTTTTTGAATGCACTTCCAGGGCCATGACAGACCTCACATGACACTCCCTCTTCTTTTAACTCGGGTGCCTTTTCCGCAAGTGGGCTATGGCATTTCAAGCATTTCGGATTGTCGGGAGCATCTGCTGCGAGCGCTTTGGCATCATCAGATGTCAGTGCGGAGAATGATTTAGAATGTTTCCTGGCTTCCCATAAGGGAAACTGCTGGCCTTGTTTTTCACTCTTGTGACACATTTTGCATTTCGCTGCACCCACATAAGTGAAATCCTGTGTAAAAAGCGTAAAAGGAATGATGATTATCAAAACTGCTGTTAAATAGATTAGCTTCTTCACCTCATCCTCCATTCTCAAGATAGAATTATAACTCAAATATTATAGCAAGATGTATGCCAAGATAAAGAGAAAATTATTATGTTGTAATCAAAGAAGTTATAAAGAATAACGCAAAAGTTATCAGAAGAATAAAAACACTAATTGGGTGATATGACCCACACCAGGGGGAATTCACCCAGAAAATTTAAGCAGAGATTCAGAGGGATTCGTTTTCTGTTTCTTTTCCTATGGAGTCCACATTTTTTATCAAATTTGTCAAGGCCTCTTCCATATACATATAATTATGGATTCCTGAGCTACCGTCAAGCTTGATATTCTGAAGTGTGCATTCGGTTTCCCGCAGTGTCTTCTTCTCTTGTTCGCTCAGCTTCAGCTTTTTCTTTTCCTTTAGGAGTGACATCAGAGATGCGGACAGATCCTTCACGGATTGTTGCCATTCTGTGAACATGTCAGCATAATCCTCATCATGGCAGTCCAGGCACTTATTTTTATCGGACCTGAATATGTTGTTCTGATCATTAAAATGACAATCTGTACATTCTGCACCCGCTTCGAACATGATGTCTCCGGGGACTTCTTTTTCGTTGAGGATCCCACCCTGATAGAAAGTTTTCTGCAATTGATGACAACTCGTACAGTCTTTCTTAAGGTCTTTATGGTGACAGGACGCACAGCCCTTCTTTGTGGCGATGAGCTCGCCATGCGTGCGGACGTTTGAATGGCAGGTGTCACACTGGATGTTCTGTTCGATGAGGTGTTTTTTGTGTGGGAAATTTAGACCATAGACATATGCATTGATTTCCTCGATCCCTTGATGGTAGTTGGAACACTGAGTGGGGATGTTTTTAGCTGGAGCTTCAAACGTTGGAGGTTTATAACGAGATTCAATGACATTCAGCGCCTCAAGCATCTTATTGTAAGCAGCAAAAAGCAGTTCTTGGGAATAGGCGAAATTGTGGACACTCTTACCCTTGTCCACAATTTCGATATTGAATAGCGCTTCTTCCATGAGGGATTCCGCATTCCTCTTGTTTGTGTGTCTTGATCCTTTGACGATCTGCAATGTGGAATTGTAGACAGACCTGATTTGGATTAGTTTTTTTGCGGTTGAGGTTTCCCAATCCCTGAGGATGAGAGAAAAACCTTTGGCATGGCAGGATTCACAGGATTCCGCCTCGGAAACAAATGTTTCTCCCTTGATGCCGTCGCCTTTGGCTTCCTCATGAAAGATGTGACAGCCTTTGCAGCTCAGTCCTTTTTCAAGCATGATGTTGGGCATGGGGTGAGAAACGCCCTTGCCACCTTCTCCGATATACAGCATTTTTTGAGCTTTATGAAAATCCGTATGACAGGATTGGCAATTGGCGATAGATTCAATATCCTTGATGATCTTGTGCTGGATTTCCATGTGGCATTGGTTGCATTCGATTTTATTCTGAAAAATGTGTGTGTCGTGCATCAGGTCAGTATCCTCGTATTGCTCAAGCCTATCTTGCTCCCAGTGGCACTTGTAACAGTTTTCTCTAGGAACTTCTCCATCACCAAGGACAGTGTTGGCGTGGCATTTGTCACAGGTGAAACCGTTATCGAAAACAAGAGAGTGATTGAATCGTGTGTCTTCATTGTTGACAAGGGTGTCTTTTGTATGGCAATGGGAACAATCATCTATCTGGGGATAGTGCTCGCTTTTTTTGAAATGGCAGATGAAGCAGGTGCTTTCAGTGACCGTGATGTGCTCTCCCTGAACGATCTGGGAGTGGCAGCTTGTGCACTGGAGGCGTTTCCCCCTTTTTAGATCTTCGAAATGGATTTTGTGGTCGAAGACAACCTTTTTGAATTTGACTCGGCCTTCAAGTAACCTTCTATCGTGACATCCTTCTGTCAAGCAACTCTCATCGCGGATCTCTGCCCATGGTTTAGATTTGACGTAAAGCTTAGTCCAGTAGCGACCCACCATGACGAGTCCCTCGATCTTTTTTCTCAACACGGACCGGATTCCTCCGGATGGTGGATAATGGCACGCACTGCATTCGAATTCACTGTGCGAAGATGTTTCCCAACTTTCGAAAAAAGGCTTCATAAAATGGCATGAGGCACAAAAACCCGAATGAGACGTGAATTCCACGGCTGTAACAAACAGAACTAGAACAAATAAAGCGATACTGCCAAAAATGATAAGTCTCTTTTTTCTTTTTTTATGTTTCTTTTCTTTCATCGCTTTTTCCTCGTGGATATTCAGCCGCGTATTATAGTCGATCTGCCTGAGTTTGGATCTCTTCGTTATCCTGTTATCTTCTCTATTTCTTAATCGAACTCTTTTATTACAGAGTCGCTCTGGCACGGAGATCAAGTGTAGCTGTGGAGTCCGGCTAGCAGATAATTCACGCCGAAGTAAGTGAAGAGTGCAGCAAGAAATCCGATTACGGCGATGAGTGCGGACCGGCGCCCCTTCCAACCCATCACGACCCGTGTGTGTAAATACAGAGCAAAAACGAACCAAGTGATCAGACTCCAGGTCTCTTTAGGGTCCCAACTCCAGTAACTTCCCCAGGCTTTATAAGCCCAGACCATACCGAAAACGAGTCCTCCAAGTGTAAAAAGCGGGAATCCGATGGCGATGGTTCTATAACTGATGGAATCGAGTTTTTCAGCTGTCAGAGAAGATTTTGCAGCCATTCCCTTTTTCTCTTTAGAATCTGCCACTAGATACATAATGCTTGTGATAAATCCTACAGCGAAAAAAGCCTCACCGAGAAGAGTGACAGAAACATGAAGCCACAGCCAATAACTCTGGAGTGCAGGGACAAGTGGTGTGGCTTCTTTGGGCATGAGTGGCGAGGAGGCCAGTGCCATCAGCCCGATCACAATAAGCATAAAATACGGACCGGCATTTTTTATTTTAAACTTCCCTTCGATAAGAACATAGGCAAAGATGGCGGACCATGCGAGGAAAGAGAGGGATTCATACATGTTTGTAAAGGGCGCATGTCCGCTTTCAATTGTTCTTAAAATCAGAGCCGCCGTATGAACGATGAGACCCGCAAATGCAAAGGTGTATCCTGATTTGGCGAGGTTATCTTTTTTCGAAAAGAGGTAGGTAAAATAAAAGAATGCAGCCACGATGCAGAGGATAAACGCTATAAGAAATAGAGTGGATTCGTTCATTGTGATCTCCTTATGGACTCCATGATTTTGTCAAACTCCGATTGGAAATCCTCGCGGTTTTTAGCGGCTATCCCGCCGGTTGTGAGATCCGTTTTATTCTGACTTTCTTCAAGGATGATTTTGATCTCTCGAGTGGGCCAGAAAAAAGCTACAAATAGGCCAACCATAAGAAGGGTACAGCCCACCCAGATAAAGTTGACTCCGGGGTCCTTGGACATCTGAATACCAGAGTATTGGGCGGCTCGCAAGTCTTTAAATTCAAAGGATAGATCGGTTTCTATGGCTGAATGCATGCGCCCGAAGTCAGGGAACTTGGCAAAGATCCAACTTGAGAATACTTTCTCTTCCTCTCGCCAGCCTTCGATATAGGCTGCAGGATTATTTGGCTCGAGCGAGCGGGTGGCGATCTCGTTGTTCTCACCGATGATGAAATCCGGAACAAAATTGATGACAGCTATTTCGATGTTCTCCTCACCGATCTGCGCTTTTTCTCCCACTCCGAGCTCAAACTTTTTCAAGAAGGCGGGGTCATTTTTCTTTTTGGCCCAGATCTCTAGTGTAGGATTCTCCCAATCCCATCCATAACTGCTCTGGTAGAAGACAAATCCTTTATGGGAGAGTGGGTGATTGACCTCGATGGTTTTAGATAAAACATCCGAGCCGTTTTCTATAACTGTGAGGGTGCTTTTCCAGTCCCGGACACTCCCGTTTGGATGATACTCTGTGACAAACTTATCCAGCCGGAGTTCAAAATCTGCTTGGGGGACAGGAATGGTTTTCCCCTCGGAAATATTCAGATTGGTCCGGAATCCGCTCATTCCACTGATAATCCCACCGATGATAATTATGAGAAGGCCGAGATGAACGATATCTGAGCCGAAAAGTCCGAGTACTCGCTTCCGTGCGAGTAAGAACGCCGTGTTTTCGTTTTGATCTGTTTTAAGACGGAAATGTTTGGATGAAAGCATTTTTTGGACATCAGGTATTGTCTTTTCTAGATTCTGATTCTTTTTGAAACTGGCTGTTGTTTTCAGAGAGAGCAGCTTCTTTTTCTCTGTCTCAAACTTTGGTTGGAATGCCTTTCTCAATTTTGGAGAGAGGCGGGTGAGTGTGCAAACAAGGATATTCACTGCAAAGAGAAAGAGCAGAGAGATGAACCACCAGGATTGATAAAGTTTGGTGAACTCTAGCCTGATGAGAAAATTAGCAATATCTCCGTATCGGTCCAAATATTCTCCCGGGCTGCGCTGCTGAGGGATCAATGTGCCCAGAATGGAAGCTATGGTGATAAAGATCAAAAGAAAAATGGCGAGTTTAACAGAACTGAAAAAATTGAAAAATGATTTCATTGGACCCTGCTTATATCAGAGATAAGGATTAGTAGGAATAATATAGAATAAGTTGCCTTATGGCAACAACGTAACAATTTTTCCTTGTTCTCTTCTAAGTTATAGTATCTTTATAGTTAAAGACTCCATATTATATCATATCTATGAAAATAGTAGGTTTAACTTTTTACCTGTTCGTGCTGTTTGACTCCGAATCTTCTGATCTTGGCTCGAAATCTAGTGATCTTCTCCGTGTGCAGCTCGAAGCACCTTGGCTTCATGTTTGATCTCCGCAAGTGACCGCTGCATCTCGCTCCAGCCATACCAGAGGGCATAATCCGGATTGGCATGGAATGTCCCCTGGAAGGTTCTCATTCTGTGTTCAAGAAACATTACGAAGAGTTTCTGTTCGACCAGGGTGGGAGCATCATGGAAGGTAAGGAGATCCGGGAATGGGTAAGCATAACTTTCAGGTTTCTTCAAGGTTCCACCTTTATACAGACCAGCAACTATCTGGATGGCTTCGGCCATCAACCGGTCGGCTTCCTTGATCATCTGATCGCCTTTTTCCAGTTCAGATTTGGCAAAGTTCAGAGAATGGCAGTCATTACATGTCTTCAGCATTTTGTCACGCTCTGTCTGCCAGTCTTCTTGAGTTAGGCGGGCAACATTGGCAGCTTTGACCACATCGAGTCTTGCGGTAGGATTCCCCTCCGGATCGAGAACTCCCAATCCCCGGAGGATCGTGGCACGGTCTGCTGCCCACTGTTTGTCTTCGGGCATGGGTAGCCGGACCGCAAGAAATCCCCAGGCCGTGAGCACGGCATGATTGCCTTCCTGCATGTGGCAAGTCTGGCAGGTGGGAGCAGCGACAGTTTCAGGGAGTGTTTTATTCTGCTTGAGCAGGTAGCGGACGCCATGTTTTGAGCCGGAGTACATTTCCCACTGGGGGTGGTCAAAACCCATGTGGCAAGTCTGGCAGGCTTGAGGTTGTTTGGCCTCTTGAACAGAAAATATATGACGTGTATGACAGGCATCGCAGGAGGCGACACCGAATCCTGCGCCTGTCTTCTTCAATTCTTGAATTTCTTCCTCGGTCTTCAATCCGATCTTATGGCAGGCGCCGCAGCCCTTCATCCCTTCCATCAATGCCATCGGTTGCCAGTGTGCTGTGGGCATGGCCTTCATTGCTGCCCATGCGGCGGCGTGCTTTCCCGCTTTGAACTCTGCGACCTGTTCATCATGACATTCGGCGCATGTGTCTGGTGTAGGGATCCGGACTTTGTCCACGTCATAGGGATCTTTGTGCTGATCCCCGTGACATACCGAGCAGTCCACATCATTCTGGCTGTGTTTGCTTAACTGCCAATCCGATACAATGTTGGGAGTGACTTTGGTGTGACAGGTCACACACTCTTTAGCAAAGGCACCCGCACTAAACATAAAAACAGCTAAAAAAATAAAAACGATTTTAGCCTTCAATTTGTACCTCCCTCCTCAGAGATATAAAATCGCAAGATCATTAGATTATAAATTCTATAGAAGTAGTAAGGTCTTTTCAAGAAAAAAGATAAAAAAAAGGGCAGCATTTTCGGATGCTGCCCTTTTTGTAACTAGCCTATCGGGTGCTTCATCTTAGCGCCATTTGTATGGGCTAACATCTCCTCCGAGGTGTCCGATTGAATCCACGAGCAATTGAGAAATGTACTTGGAATTATGGATGAATCCATGGGATTCTTTCTTGCTGACTTGGTAGTTGTAAGCCGCTCTAAGCAGTTTTGCATCGAAACTAAGGTAAAGATTCGGATAGATGGCTTCACCCGGGTCTACTATTCCATTTCCGTTGCGGTCGTTGAAGAAGTACGGATAGGCAAGACTATCGTAGACAATGGGTGCACCGATCACAGTTGCCGCGTAGACCTGGATTTGAGCGTAAAGGGCTTCTTCGAGGATTTTGATTTCAGATTCGATGGATTCGGTAATGTCTCCATTGCCGTTGTAATCAGGCGTGGGAGCAGGACGAATACCACTGAACTTGAACTTGGCGGGATCTGCACCAGGATTCGGCTGAGAGACATCCTGTCCGTGGCAGTAGACACAGTCTTCGGGATTGGGTTTGTGTACGTTGTGGAGTTCACCTGTATAGTCATAAGGTTTATGCTCGCTCTGTGTCCCCATGTGGCACTCGACACATGTGTCGAACTGGCCGTTGTGGTTGTGCCAAAGTTTCTGTCCTATGTATTGTTTACCCTTGAACTCGTATCCGCCGTGAACTTCGGACCCAAACAGGACGGCTGCTGTGGGATAGTAGTGGATATTGATGAATGTGTAGGGGCCACCTGGTTTGGCAGCGATTGCTTGGTCGATTGTTTTTTTCGATTCACGTCCCTGATGACAGTTCAGACAGAGGTTGCTACTATCGCCCATGTCCTCACTCACTCCGGATGGGAACTCGACAGCACTAAATTGCAGCACAGCTGGAGGAGAGGTATGACAGGTCACACAGAGCATTCCATTGGAGAGTTCTGCAGGCATGTTTTCACCAAATTCAAGAAGATCTCGAAGGCCGACGGTGCTGTGGCATTTGGCACAACTGCCCGGAATTTCTCCATCTTCATCCCAGTGTCTCCAGGCCTCGGCTGAACCGTCAAAATGGCCCTCGTCGGTCCTGTGCATTTCACTAATGTCCACAGGATTTTTAAGCTTTTTGTTCAAATCCGCGGTGGAATCATAGAGAAGCTCTATAATGTATTTCCCACCGTGAGCATAGGCGTTCGGGTCTTTCTGAGCGACCTGATAGTTGTAGCAAGCCTTGAGAAGACGACCTGTAAAAAAGGTGTATCTGTTGCCGAAGTTCGCTTCATCTGGATCAGCGACACCGTTTCCGTTTGTGTCATTGAAAAAATAGGGGTAGGTATGGGAATCGTAGACAATGGGATTACCAGTGACCGTACTTCCATATTTCTGGATAGCTCTGTAGAGTCTGCTTTTGAATGGTTCGATCTCGTAGTAGATGCCTTCTTCCATATCCCCATCACCATCATAGTCAACGAATGAGCCGTAATAGCGGATATCTTTGGGATCTCTGACTCCGGTATGACAGGTTTGGCATGGCCCACTGATGTCTACTTCTAATGAATGTGAATTGTGGCAGGTGATGCAGGCGTTATAACCCGGGATGTGAGCGAATCGAGCATCGTATGTGATTCCGTCATACTCGTATCCTGCATGGACAACGCTTCCAAATTGGTCGGCAGCTGCCGCATAATAGTGGATGTTAAGGAATCCAATATCGGCGCTCACGGTATCGTCATCTGCAACATTTGCGTCTTCGATTTCCTCATCCACTGTTATTTTCGACTCTCTTCCCTGATGGCACTCCATACATAGGGCTTCTGGGCCTATTCCCTCCACCGTTACTCCCGATGGAAATGTCACATCTGTGTGGTTATGCACGATTCCTCGCTCTGGGTCTGAATGGCAGGCTTCACATTCTATTCCTTGCGGGAGTGGTTGACTGCCCGTGCTCCCGGATTGCAAAAACGATACTATTCCTGTGGGCGTGTGGCATTTAGCACAGTCTGCCTCAACCTCCCCGTCTTCGTCCCAATGCCTAAAAGCTTCGGCATCGGCGTCCGCATGTCCTGATGTACTCCATAGCTTTTCTGCGTGTGTTTTTTTCGACTGGATACCCACTTGGTCGTCGGATTTTGCTGTGAGCGAGAAAAAAGCGGCCAAAAAGACTACCAACAGGATGCTTAGAATTTGTGGTTTCTTTATCATGGGTTCCTCCTCTATTTATCCCAACTATAGCCAAATGATATCTCGAAGATATTGACCTTGTAGTCATTGAATCCGGATATCGGTTCTTTGTAATCCACAACCCGGTAGGCCAGCTCTGCAGCCAATCCCATAAGGAATTCGTACTCAATGTAGGCTTTGAACGTGGTGCGCTTGATCTCCCAGAAACCGGTGTTTTTGTAGAAATTGGCGTAGGCACCGAAGCCCCACTGTTCATTCAGGTCCCAATCGAGGTAGAAATCCCAGAGAGTGGATTTGCCTTCGTACATGATTTCCCACATGAACGCGCCACCCGGTCCACTCCAATCTGGTGGATATTCAACACTCCGGTCGCCCTTGTGCTCCACGTCGATAAGAGCATATCCGGCAAAAGCTTTGATCTTTTCAGTATGATATCCGGCTCGAAGGTTGAGCATGTTTTTACTCGATTCCCAGAGCTCATCATAGAGATCATTCTTGGATTTTTGAAAGGTCATTGCTGCAGAGCCGTAGAACTCTTGCAGGCGCACTTTTGCTGTGGTTCTAAATCGATTATAGGTCATGGGGGAGGTCAGCGTATAGGGATTGTCGTAGGACCCATATTGATGGTCGAATGTTAGATTGAAGATCCGGGAAGGCGTCCACTGCAGGTTGCCGAAGATCCCATTCCTCGTTGTATCGGTTTCATAGTCTACAGTCTCCAACTCCTCGCTTTTCAACTTTCTCTTCTCGTTCCTGTATCCGAATGTCAGGCCAAATTTTGATGAGAACTGATACTGAAGTCCGGCTTCGATTCCAAGGGTGTTAAATTTGGGTTCAGTGGTTTTTGTCTCGCCATCGACGGTCATGGAGCCTTCCTGTTTGAAGTCGTGTGAGCGGACAGCTCCGATCACAGCCAGCTTGTGTGTCACGAGGTATGTGAAGTCTAATTCGTAGAGTCCGATCTTGCGCTCGAATTTTCCAGTACCACTCATACTGTAATCGAAGGGTCTTCCCAGGTAATTGACGCCATCTGTTTCCTCTGAGTAATGAAGGTCCATATCCAGGTCGCTGATCTGAGCGATTCCTTTGATCAAGAGACTATCGATCGGCTTGGTGTTGAGTTTGAATGTGTGTGTGAGAGATTTGAGATCATAGGGTTGGTCCATGTAGAAATAGCTCAACGAAGAAGGATACCCTGCCCCAGCTCCACCATCGGCTGCGCCAGGAAGGAAGTAACTATTGGTATTTTCGTACTCCCGGACTTTTGCCTCATAGACAAGAGAGAGGCGTGAAAAGTGAACATCCACACCTACGGCGATCTCATCAGATTTTTCCTCGATGGGCTTATCGAACTCGAATTCGATCCTGTTGATGTCGAGTGTTGTAACACTCATTCCTTTCTTTGTGAATCCGAAATACGAAGCAAAAAGCTGAACATTCTTTGATGCCTCTAATGAGAACATCGCGCTGTCCATCGTCCTGTCGAAATCAAAGGTGTGGTAATCGTAGAGGTGGCCGTTGAACTGAGTCTGGTCTGCGTAAAAATAGGCAGATTTTCTCCGTTCCCACTTGAATTTATAGCTTCCGTATTTCTGGACGGTGAGATCGAACGACTGGAAAGGTTCGATCCCTAGATTGCGGACGCTGATATCCAGACGGTCGAAGAATGTCTTGAGGGTTTCTTCCGGCGTGTAACTGAGGTTGAATGAGTGTAGATACGCTCCTGAGCCGAGGTTGATATCTTCTTTGTACTTTGTGTAAGCTCCGCTGGTGTCGACGAACCGGTAACCGAACTTGAAGTCTCCTTTGAACTTTTTCGCTTCCTCTTGAGCGGAGAGAGAAAATGTCATTGATAGGACAAAGACAAACAATAAAACGGGCAATATAATTTTTATTCTTCTCAATTTTCTCTCCTATTTCAAAAAGATCTTGCTCAGATTGGAACCGTGAATGGTTGCGTGACAGCTCGTACAATTTGTCGAGTAGGAATCGAAGCGTTCGTGCCAGGCAGGTGCTGCCCCATGACAACTGAAGCAGAGGTCCGCAATGCTGTGGAATGTGAGCATGTGCCTGTTGGGGCTTCCGTGGACATCATGGCATGCGGAGCAACCTTCGATCCTCGATGCGCCGTGTTCATGAAGGTAAGGGCCTTCCTTATCTGTGTGGCATTTGAAGCAGGATTCGTGCTTGAAGCCTCCTAAGCGCTCTCGTGTGGCTGGAACATGAGGATCATGACAGTCCGAGCAGTCCATGATTCCTTCCTGGAGTCTGTGGCGTTCGTTTAACTGGAACTCGGAAAAAACTTCCTGATGACAGATATAACAAGTTTTTGTCGCGCCAAGCTTTAGGAGAGAAGGATTTGTCTCTTCCGCGTGCATGACATGGCAAGAGGTACAGTCCATGGAAGCTTTTCCATGGGGGCTTGCAAAGTAAGCGGAATTGGACTTGGCATGACATGTCAGGCATTTGTCAGTTTTCGCGTTCGGAACATCTGTGGATTTAAAAGCAAAGATGTTTGCTCCCCCTCCTTCTTCGAAGTGCGTCTCAGCATCGCCGTGGCAAGCCGTGCAGCTGTTATTAACAGCATGAGGCTTGGACATGAATGCTTTGGCCAAGTCTTCATGACAATCGGCGCAAGTGTCGATATCCGCTTCTTGAACAACAGGTTTGGCAGCGGATAGATACCCTGCAACGACCAGCGCTAAGCCAATGAGCACGATCATCTGGAGGGAGGGCCATGTTTTCTGTTTTGTGAATTTTGTGTGCAACAAAGACCTCCTATTAGTAGGTTTTTCCCTTATTTTTTTTATCCTCTATCCCTTGAGATAGAGCCCTGATTTGCCCTGAATCGAAGGGTTTCTCGATGATGGCATTTACTGAAATGCCTTCGATTTGGGACTCGATCTGCTTTTGAGATTGGGCGGACAGGATGATTATTTGTGTTTCTGGATGAGACTTCTTCAGTTTTTTCAGCATGTCAATGCAGTTCTCATCTTCAATTTCAAAATCAACAAAGATCAACTGGTACGAAACTTTTTCTGTTTGGCTAAAAGCGTCGTTTATGTTGGAAACAACATCTACGTAATGGCCTTCCTGGGCAAGTATTTCCTTTAAAGACCATCGGATAAGCTTGTCATCGTCAATTACGAGTACTTTTAGCATAAACACACCTTTATTCTAAGTCTCTATTTAGCAATAGTTGTGCCAAGATGGAGAATTCGGGCGTATTAATGTATGTCATTGAAAATAATGAGTTTGTAATTTGATTTTTTGAGTGGATAAAATTTGCAGAAATAATTATGGGTGAAATACACCAAAAGTGGGTGATATCACCCACTTTTTCACTTGATCGGATGTGCTGATTGTTGGGAGAACAGCGAGGAAATAGAGGTATCATTCAGGCAGGTTAATATCTTTAGAAGTGATGTTCCATTTTTTTGTCTTGTAACGCATGGCATCTCGTGTGATGCCCAATGTTTTTGCGGCTTTTGATTTATTCCCATGAGCTTTGTTCAGAGCCCTGATCAAGAGGTATTTTTCGGCATCAGCTAAGGTCATTGCCCTTCCAAGAGCTTGTTTCTTTGGCTGAGCCGGGTATGAAGAAGGCCTTCTGTCTGAATGGAAGGGGAGGTGTTTAGCCGTGATATAAGGCCCCTGTTCAAAGATCATGGCTCTCTCTATGGCATTTTTCAACTCTCGGACGTTTCCCGGCCAGTCGTAATCCAGGAATAGCTTTTGGGCCTCTTTGTCAAGGCCTTGGATGTTTTTCCTGAATCTGATGTTCTCTTGTCGGACAAAAAAACCGCCAAGCGGAAGAATATCGGTTTTCCTTTCCCGCAAGGGAGGGATGTAAATGGGGCAAACGTTGAGCCTATAGTAGAGGTCGTGCCGGAACTTTTCCTCTCCAGTCGCTGTTTCAAGGTCTTGGTTTGTGGTGGCGACCACGCGGATATCGACTTCGATGTCTTTGAGTCCGCCAACCCGCTTGAATGACTGTGTCTCTAAAAATCGCAACAACTTTGCCTGTAGAGGAAGACTCATTGTCCCGATCTCGTCAAGAAGGAGTGTTCCTTTATGTGCGAGTTCGACCAGACCCTTTTTCTGTTGTTTGGCATCGGTAAATGCACCTTTTTCGTAGCCGAATAATTCGCTCTCCAGAAGATTCTCGGGAATGGCAGAACAGTTTATAGCCTGATATGACGCTGCTTTCCTTCGGCTGAGATAGTGAATGGCCTGTGCCAAAAGGTCTTTTCCGGTTCCGCTCTCACCCTGCAAAAGCACAATTTTGGCCTCGCTCTGGGCGACTATCTGGGTGATCTCAAGAATCTTTTTCATCGTCTTGGATTCAGTGACAATAGAAGACAGGTCGAACTGCTTTTGTTCTTTTTCTTTGTAGTATGCGACTTCTTTTTTAAGAGATGCTGTTTCCAGAGCATTGTTCACTGCGCTCTGTAGTTTGAGGTCGTTGATCGGCTTTGCGATAAAATCATACGCTCCACGGCGCATAGCTGTCACCGCATCGTCGATAGAACCATAAGCTGTGATCATAATCACCGGGATTCCTGGCCACTGGCCCTTTATCTCCTCAAGGAACTCTGTCCCTTTCTGATCCGGAAGATTGACATCAAGAACCACCAGGTCAGGGGATTCTCTCTCTAATATTTGTCTCCCCAACTCACAGGTTTCAGCCTCGAGAGTTTCCAAGTTCCATTCGGAAAACTTTTGAATCAGACTCCATCGGATGAGTTTCTCATCGTCGATAATAAGGATCCTCTTTCTGCTCATGGTCACTCAGCCCGATTGATAAGAGAAAGGCGAATGGTGAAGACCGTTCCCTTTCCCTCTTCACTTTGGACATCTATAGAGCCCTTGTGGGCCTCGATGGTCTTTTTGCAGATGGAAAGCCCCAGTCCCGTTCCACGTCTTCGTGTCGTGAAAAAGGGATCAAACACTTGGGTGAGATGTTCGGCCTTAATTCCTTTTCCATCGTCCCTAATGGCGATTTCCAGCCATCGATCTTTTTGTTGATTCAGGTCGATCGAAATTTCCCCTTTCTCTTCTATCGCCGCGATACTATTTATCAAAAGATTCAGAATGACTTCCTGGATCTTGTTTTCATCACATAGTATTTGAATCTCTTCTTTGGATTTTTCCATATGGAACTTGATGTCCTTTTGTTGCGTTTGGGATTGAGCGAAAGTGACAGCTCTTTGGATACATTCGTTTGGATTGACGGGTTTCAAGTTGATTTCTCTTGGCCGTGCATAGCTCAACAGGTCTTGGACGATGTTGTAAATACGGTCTATCTGTTGCAGGATCTCCGTAAAGATCTCCTTTTGTGGGTCGGCGGGATCCGTCCTTTGGTTGATGACTTCTAAGGCTCCTTTAATGCCGGCAATAGGATTTTTTATCTCATGAGCGAGCCCTGCCGCCAGCTCCCCCATCGATGCGAGGTGCCCCGCCTTTTCCAATTCTCTGCCGTGCAATTCTTCGATTTGTTGCTTTGCCAGTCTAAGATTTGAGACCATGATGTTAAAGCTCTGGGTGAGATCCCCGATGTCATCATTTTTTAAGGGTCTAAGCTGAACGTGGAGGTTGCCCCCTTGAACTTGATTCATCTTATTCTTTAATTGGGATAGGGGTCGGTTTATGATTTTTTCAAAAAGGCGCAGAGTGATAAAGATCAGTACCCCTAGTGCAAGGAAACTTATGATAACAGATCTGAGTTGGGTTTTGTAAATGAACGCAGCCATAGGTATTTCCTCAAGATCCATTTCAAGCAGGGCGATTATTCTCTTATCGGATGAATGGCATGCATAACATTCCTCTTTGTTTTGGATGGTGTAAAAAGTTTGATTTGTGGAAATGTGGTTAATCTTTGGAATAATCGCTTGATCCACACCTGAATAGAGCTCATTTACTTTCTGGATTCGATTTTCTGAGATGTAGTTACCAACTTCATCGAAATCTGAAGATTCTAATATTTTCCCTTTGAAGTCGATGATGCGAAGGCTTTTAATTTTATTCGAATCAGCCAGACGCTGCAAAGCGTAGCCCACATCATTTGGCTTTCCCTCTTGCATTCGATGGGTGACGCTGTATTCTATCATCGAGCCTACAAGTTCTGCCTTCTCTTGACTTAATGTATTGATGATGTTTTTTTGTGTGGATAGATAGAGGTACGTCAAAAGGGCGCCCGCCGATATTCCGATGACCACAATGTGAAGGACGATCTTGTTTTTTAAATTCCAATCTTTGAGTCGCAGATTTATTTTCATTACCTTCTTCAGTTTAAAATTGCAAAATAAATTCTGTTCCCGGCTCCCTCCGCATCTCTATTTCTCCATCGAGCTGATCGACCAAATTCATAACTATTTGCATTCCGAGAGTGGTTGCATTACGGAAATCTATGGTTTCGGGAAATCCTATCCCATTGTCTTTAAAATGCAGGATTTGACTTCCGCATGCCGCTTTACCCAGACTTATAACAATCTCTCCTTTCAAGTCATCAGGAAATGCATGCTTCAGGGCATTGGATAACAATTCATTGATTATCAAAGTACAGGGGATGGCTTTGTCCAAGACAAGATTTACATCCTGGATTTCCCTTTGGACTCGAATGTTTTTTATACCTTCACAATACAGAGAAAAAGAATAGCTGATCAATTTCTCTAGTGGATTTGAAATATTAATTCGCAATAAGCTCGGGGAGTTATACAATCTCCTCTTGATGAAGTCTATGGTTTTTATTCGGTTTTTTGCTGCCTGTATGTCTGCCTCAATCGTTTCTTTTTCGAGTTTCTCATGTAATAATTCCAGAATCCGGGAAAAGACCTCGTGGTCAAATCTTGCTTGGCGTTTAATTTCATCACGGATAATTTCATTCTCTCTGTACGTGGACATGATGAGTTCTTCGGCCAGCTTTCGCTCATGAATATCCCTGACGACACTCAGGATGATCTTATGATCTTTGTAGTTTATGTAGCGGGCACTCACCTCTACTGGCATGACAGTCCCGTCTTTCCTCCGGTCGGCTGACTCGAATATCGCCACCCCATCCTTCTTCAGTTGGCCGACTCTTTCCCTAACTTTTTCGGAGAATTCTGGTGCTACCAAATCCTTCAGGGACATCTTGAGCAGATCTTGTTTCTTGAATCCCAGACGTTTGTACATCGTCTGATTGACATCAAATATGTGACCTTCGGTGTCATGAATGATAATTCCATCATTGGTACTCTCAAAGATCATCCTGTATAAATTTTCGGATTCAAGGAGGATTTTTAATTCTTTTATGAGGCGTTCATTAGGCTTGTCTGTGTCTTTCATTGTATTAATTCAGTTCCCCTTTACCCTTTCATAATATTCCCATGCAAAAAAATCCGCTTTAATAATTGCTGATTATGAGAAGTGGATAAATAAAAAATCTGGTATTATTTTTTGCTTTTTTTCTTTTTATCCTCACGATCTGTGAGGTCTTGAAGAGTCAAGCTCTCGAAATAATCTTGCAGCATTGAGCTTGCTTCTTTCCAGACTTCGTGTGTAGCGCAAACATCTACACGGTCGCAGTAATCGTCATCTTCTACACAATCCACAAGACTCATTGTGCCTTCGAGGGAATTGAGGATGTCGCTGAGTTGGATCTGAGAAGGGTGGCGGGCCAGGATGTAGCCTCCACCTGCACCCCGGATGCTCTTGACGAGCTTGTTGATCTTGAGAGGTATGATGATCTGCTCCAAGTAGCGGATGGAGATTTCTTCTGAATCCGAGACGTTTTTGAGAATAATGGCGTCGTTGCCGTTGTTATAATTATGGGCGAGATTCAGCATCAAACGTGTGCCGTATCTGCCTTTGGTCGAAAGTCTGATCATTTGACTCTCCTTTTCGACTATAATTTATAGAGGATTACTCAGTATTATGCTACAAAAAATACTCCCTGATTTCAACACAAATTTAAAGCCTGAGTTATTCACGAGTTGAGGTTGCTGTAGATGAGAGGCGCAAAGGATGCAGCTGTGGTTGTCCACCGCAAATCTTTTGCAACGAAGCAGATACAGTGAGATCAGCTCGCCCAGAGGGTAAAAAATGTCGATAATGAATAATGAGGACATGAAAAACGGAGTTATCAGAGTGATTTGATTGATGAATAAAGTAAATGATTGATAATGCTTTTGTTGTAACAAGTATCGACATTTTTTATGAATAATTCAGGATAGATATTCTAGTGTTTGTTTCTCTATTGTTTTTTGCTACAATTCAGGACATGAAAAATATAACTTGGGGATTGTTTCTTTTAATTTTAGTAGGAGGATTGGGATCTATGTGCACGAGTTCAAAAAATGGAGATACAGATCTGGGTACTTTGTTGCCCAAGGAAATAAACGGATGGAGTGTTTCTGGAGAGGATAAGCTCTTTGATACGGAGACGATCTTCGACTACATAAACGGTGCTGGAGAAGTATACCGGGCATACAATTTTAAGTCACTCTTGGCCAGACAGTTCTCCAGAGAAGGTCAGCCGAATATCATCGCCGACCTATTCGATATGGGTTCTGCCAAGGATGCTTACGGTATTTTTACTCATAGTCTTGAGGAGGAAGATGCTGAGATCGGTCAAGGAGCCACCTACATGGAAGGCTTGCTTTCTTTCTGGAAAGATCGCTTTTTTGTGTCCTTGTATGCGGAAGAAGAGACTCCTGAAGCCAAGGAGGCTCTGTTTTCATTTGCGAAAAAAGTTGCATCATCGATAAGTGAAGGGGGGCAAATTCCTGACATCGTTTCTCTCTTTCCGCCTGAAAATCTGGACAGGACAAAGATCCGTTATTTCCACAGTTACATCATCCTCAATTATCATTTCTTCATGGCGGATGAAAATATCCTCTACCTGGATCAGGAGACAGATGCAGCCCTTGGCCTGTATGAACAAAATGGGGAGAGGTCTTACCTTCTCCTCGTTCGTTATCTCAATGAGGAGAAGGCCAAAGAGGCCTTTGATAATTTCTTAGAGGTTTACATGCCGGATGCGGGAGAATCGAACATTGTCAGGACTGAGGACGGCCAATGGACTGCCACTCGACTAAACGGTGATTTGCTGAGTGTGATTTTTAATGCGCACTCCGAATCTCATGCAAAAGAGATTCTCGACAGTGTTGAGAACAGGCTCCCGTAGTAAAACATCCCTAACTCTGTGATATCAAGAATGCTCTATAGCGTTGTTGAGTGATCAGATTGTGTGGTGGAGAAAACCGTGTTTTCGCAATCACCAATCTGATCATTCGAGACGGCTATCATCACGGAAATAAGGATGCGTTAGTTTAAATGCTTTGCTCGATCTAAATATTAAGGAGGGATCATTAAAAAAAGAATAATCACTCGGCGGGATTTTTTGCGTGTTACGGCTCTATCCCCTTTAGCCGGGGCATTTGCTTCGAGCCTCAAGTTCTCAGGCGGTCAGTCGCCATCACCACAAGCGAAAGTGATTCTTATCAGGGACGAAAACGCTCTTGTTGCTTTCAAAAAACCCGATGCCAAAGTTGTTCAGCGGATGCTCGATGAAGCGTTATCGACATTGCTGGCAGAAAAGGAACCGATTCAAGCGTGGAAGCAGGTGATTAATCCTTCGGATATTGTTGGGATCAAGTCGAATGCCATGAATTATCTCCCTACGACTGCGGAGGTGGAGCAGATTATTAAAAGACGCGTTCTTGATGCAGGAATTCCGGAGGAAAACATCGGTATAGATGACAGAGGCGTGAGAGGAAATCCTATCTTTCAAAAGGCAACGGCTATCATCAATGTCCGCCCAGCGAGAACCCATCATTGGTCAGGGATCGGTGGCTGTATCAAAAATCCCATCATGTACTCCTCCCGTCCGAGCGATTATCATCCGGACTCCTGTGCAGACCTTGCAACTCTCTGGGATCATTTCGACCTCCGAAAAAGAGTTAAGCTGAACATTCTCCTCATGCTGAATCCCCAATTTCACACAGTCGGCCCCCACAGCTATGCCAATAAATATGTCTGGGAGTACAAGGGTATCCTCGTCAGTCAAGACCCTGTGGCAGTGGATGCGGTCGGTTTGCGAATTATCCAGGCGAGGCGGCTCGAGTATTTCGGGGAAGACAAACCTCTTCAGACTCCTGCCAAACATATCCGACTTGCTGACACGCGGCATCACTTGGGTGTCAGCGACCCGAACAACATCGAACTGATCAAGCTCGGTTGGACAGACAAAATCCTTATTTAATCTCCTGAATAATTCAGGTTATTTGGAGAGGGAGGGTCGCTTTCTCTTTAAGGTTTCGATATTAAAATCTTCAAAAATAATGGCAATGGCGATCTTTGTGATAAAGGTGAAGATTAAAAATCCAATGGCAAAGATACCCATCGAGACCTTAAGTTCAACCAGGGACGGCCGGTAACCGTAGATCTGTCCCAATGAATCCGGCGTGAATCCGGGGATGAGGAGAGCGATTCCCTTTTCGATATAAACACCGAACCAGATCAATATGGCCCCGATATTCAATGTGACCACGTTTTTACGGGTGGCAGGGATCAAGAAGAGCAGGAAGGCGATGAAACTGATGAAAAGTGAAGCCCATCCGTACGTCACGATATCGCGGTTTTCACCCACTCCTTTAAACAGATACTTGAGATGAACCAGGTGTTCCGTGTCGGAATAGACCTCTTTGAACACCTCGGCAAAGAAAAAGAAGAGATTGATAAACATGGCATAGGCCATGAGTTCTGCGATCTTCCAGATGGCCTCATCCTTGATCTCAAAGGTCGTGGTTTTTTTTAGGATCTGAAATAGGATAATAAGAACCGCAGGTCCGGAACAGAACGCAGAGGCCAAAAATTTTGGGGCGAGCAGGGCGCTATTCCAATATGGCCGGCCGGCAAATCCGTTGTAAAGAAAGGCAGTGACGGTGTGAATGCCTATGGCCACAGGAATGGAAAACAGTATCAGTGGTGTTAACAAGCGTCTGTTGTACTCCCGTTTATAGAATAGAGTGTAGATCAGGTAACCGACGATGATAAGATTCAGGAAGAAATATAGTGTGAGAACTACAGAATCCCAGGCTAGGAGTGATGACGGAACGTTCAGTTTGCCGATCAAAGGAATCATGTGCCACAATCGCAGGGGATTGCCCACATCGACGATGACAAACAGGATACACATGATCACGGCACTGATAGCGAGGAGCTCCCCGAATATGACCACTTCTTTGAGGGGCTTCCAGTTGTAGATATAGGCCGGAATAACCAGCATGATTGCTGCTGCCGCAACGCCAACAAGAAAAGTGAAATTTCCGATATAAAAAGCCCACGAAACTGGATCTCTCATATTGGTAACCAGCAATCCCTGTTTCAGCTGCTCAATATATCCCGTACTGCCAACAATGATGAGTGTAAAGAGAAAGGCCAGCCAGAGATAATACCGCTTGCTTCCTCGGATAAGAATCTGAAAACTTTCTTTGATAAACCGGATAAAATTCAACCTGTCACCCCATACCAATGATCATGTCCCGTAAAAATAGTAGAATTTTGGTTGAGTGTTGAGTTCCTCTTTGAGGATAAGAACCCTCTTGTTTTCAAGAATGTACCGAATTTCACTGTCCTTGTCTAAAAGATTCCCGAATTTTCTGGCTCCTACAGGACAAACTTCAACACACGCAGGGTAACGTCCTTCTCGAACTCGCTGAATACAGAAGGTGCATTTCTCCACAGCCCCTTTGTAGCGTGGTCGGTTACCAAGATAGTGAGTTTTGGGATTGACGTTTTCGGCGTTCAGTTTCACTTTTCCCCAATTGTAATGACGGGCTCCATAAGGGCATGCGGCCATGCAGCAGCGGCAGCCGATACACCAGTCGTAATCCACAACTACAATTCCATCAGTGGTGGTCCAGGTAGCGCCGACTGGGCAGCTCTTGACACAGGGAGGATTCTGACACTGCTGACATTGCACGGGCAGGTAAAAATGCCCTTCTTGGGGCACTTCTTCGTGGTCGTAATACAGATCGGCGTGCAAAAAATCGATACCCTTCTCTTTTTCCATCTCCAGGACTTGGATCCAGTGCATCTGGGGCTCCTGTGTTTGATTGTTCTCTTCCATACAAGCGTAAACACACTGGCGGCAGCCGATACATGTAGAAATATCGAGGGCATAACCAAAGAATGTCTGAGGTATGGCTTCTTTAGCCGATACGGAAAACTTTTTGCCATATTCTTTGGTATATTTCTCTTCAAGACGTTGAATGACTTTGGCGATCTCATCCTTGGACATCGATCTGAAATTGTTCTGCAGGAATTCCTCTCGATCCTCCTTGGTGCATGCGATGAATGCCGCAGTCGCAGAGGTGACCGCCGTGGCTTTTAAGAATGTTCTCCTTTTTAACTTTTGGGGCGAAAGGATGTTTTTGAATATACTCATTTGATTGTTCCCGGTCTTTTTGGTGGGGGTTCCGGTTTCATTTTCTTAAATTTCGGGGAATGAGGATCATGGCAATGGGCACACAAAAGGTACTCCTTCTGTCCGTTCCAGCTGCCGGTTCTCCTGCCGTGGATACCCGCTCTCCAATCCCTCAGCTTGGGGCCATGGCACTGGCCGCAAAGCTTATAAGATTCTTTGAAATCGATCAATTGACCGCTGGCTGAGTGCAGCATGTCTCGATTATTGGCGTCATGACAATCCATGCACCACCTGTTCTCTTCATCGTGCTTAAGGATGATATCCTCATGGAATTCTTTCAGCTCTCTTCTCTGGAGGTTAATATCCATGTCAGCATGGCATCCCGAGCAGGGGAAAATATCCTCGCTGAAAGGAGGGGGAGGGAGCTGGATATCCATCTGTTCTTTCCCCACAGAATGCTGAGTTTTTCCTTCGGAGTCAGATGTTTGGGTGCTGGTCACAAGCAGAGGAAAAAAAAGCAAACAAATAAGTGCCGAAGTGAGAAAAATCCATTTAAATCCGAATGTTCTCATTTCCGAAGTCCGAATAAAATCATACCAATTTTCTCGAAATAGTAAGTTTTATTATAAACAGATATTTCCCACAAATGTCAACCTATTAATATTA
>CAZIMJ010000143.1:0-16493 GCA_964540205.1 uncultured Eubacteriales bacterium
AGGAGGTAAGGAGAATGGCGAAGGCAAAATTTGAGAGGACGAAGCCGCATTTAAACATAGGGACGATAGGGCATGTGGATCATGGGAAGACGACGTTGACGGCGGCGATAACGAAGGTATTGAACAAGAAGTCGGATAAGGTATCGTTTATAGATTATGATCAGATTGACAATGCGCCTGAGGAGAAGGAGCGTGGGTTAACGATTCAGATAGCGCACATAGAGTATGAGACGGACAAGCGTCATTATGCGCACATAGATTGTCCTGGTCATGCGGATTACATAAAGAACATGATAACTGGTGCGGCGCAGATGGACGGGGCGATACTGGTGGTGGCGGCTGATGATGGTCCGATGCCGCAGACTCGGGAGCACATAGTGTTGGCGCGTCAGGTGAATGTGCCTGCGATTGTGGTGTACATGAACAAGACGGATTTGGTGGATGATCCTGAGATATTGGATTTGGTGGAGTTAGAGGTGAGGGAGTTATTGACGAAGTATGAGTTTCCTGGGGATGACATACCTGTGATAAGAGGGAGTGCGTTGAAGTCGTTGGAGTCGGATGGTGATCCTGATGCTGAGGTGAACAAGTCGATATTGGAGTTGGTGGATGCGGTGGATGCGTATATTCCTGAGCCGACGCGGTTGGTGGACCTGCCGTTTTTGATGCCGATAGAGGACATATTTTCGATAAGTGGACGTGGTACGGTTGTGACTGGGCGAATTGATCGGGGGATCATCAAGGTGAGTGAGGAGGTAGAGATCGTAGGTTTTGGAGAGACGCGGAAGCGAGTGGTGACAGGAGTGGAGATGTTTCGGAAGATTCTGGATGAGGGGCGGGCTGGAGACAATGTAGGGATATTGTTGAGAGGGACGGATAAGGATGATGTAGAGCGTGGGATGGTGTTGGCGAAGCCAGGGTCGATAAAGCCGCACACGAAGTGCAAGGCGGAGATATATGTATTGAAGAAGGAAGAGGGAGGTCGGCACACGCCGTTTTTTGCGGGGTACAGGCCGCAGTTTTATTTTCGGACGACGGATGTGACGGGGACGGTGAAGTTGCCTGGTGGAGTGGAGATGGTGATGCCTGGGGACAACGTGAATTTGGAGATTGAGCTGATAACGACGGTGGCGATGGAGAAGGGATTGAAGTTTGCGATACGAGAGGGATCGCGGACAGTCGGAGCGGGAACGGTCACAGAGGTGTTAGATTAACAGAATAACGATGGTGAGTCTGCCCCCCGAACAGACCGCACCCCATACAAAATAAAAACAAAAATACGAATAAACGAGAACAACAATGAGAGAAATAGTGACTCTACAATGCACGGTGTGCAAAAGACGTAATTACACAACCACACGGAACAAAAAGCAGCAGACAGAGAAGATACAGCTGAAAAAATACTGCAAGTTCGACAGAATGCACACTCTGCACAAGGAGGTAAAATAGTCCTGTGCGCGGTCCTCTGCTTTTAGTCGTTGATATCTTGAGTTCAAACTAGAGATGCGTGACACAGAACAAGTGATACAGGTCAAACGAGGAGGAAAGATAGAAGGGTAGGTGAGTAGCTCAACGGGCTAGAGCATCGGTCTCCAAAACCGAAGGTTGCGGGTTCGAGTCCTGCCTCACCTGCCAGACGATATTGGAGTTTGATATCTCGTATTGAGATTACATCCCATAGGGGAGGTCAACGAGAAACCCTATAAAACATGAAAGTGTTTACGAGGAAATAGAATGAGTCAAAAAGCAAGATGGTATAAGCGTATCGGTCCTTTTCTTAGGGAAGTCAGAGCGGAAATGAAAAAGGTGACGTGGCCTTCGAGAAACGAGGTCTACAGCACAACCATTGTGGTTATTATCTCCACTTTGTTCTTCGGCTTTTACCTTTACTTTATGGACTTGATCTTCTCCTGGGCGATTTCTAGGATACAATCAATATTTTAATGAGATGAGTTTAATGATGGCAAAAAATTGGTATGTTGTGCATACGTATTCAGGATTTGAAAAGTTTGTCGCGGAGTCTATCCGGCAAAGGGCTATTGAGCTAAGTATCGAAGAGCAGATCGGGAAGATCATCATCCCTACAGAAGGTGTTGTTGAGATCAAGGGAGGGAAAAAGGTCGTTTCCACGAAAAGGTCCTACCCTGGTTATATTCTGATCGAGATGGAGATGTCTGACGAGAACTGGTTGGTCATCCGCGAGACACCCAAAGTCACCGGATTTGTGGGTTCAGGGAAACGGCCTTCACCGTTGAGCAAGGATGAAGTGTCGCAGATCGTAGAGCACATGGAGACCACTTCTGAAAAGCCCAAACCGAAACACTCTTTTGAGAAAGGAGAGGCGGTACGCATTATCGACGGTCCTTTCTATAATTTTAACGGCTTAGTCGAAGAAGTGAACAACGAAAGAAACACTCTCAAAGTGCTTGTCACGATCTTCGGTCGGTCGACTCCAGTGGAACTGGAATTCTTACAAGTGGAGAAAATTTAGGAGGCAAAATGGCCAAAGAAGTGGTAGCGATGATAAAACTTCAAATCGAAGCGGGTCATGCCAGCCCCGCACCCCCTGTTGGACCTGCCCTCGGTCAGCATAATGTGGCCATCATGGATTTTGTGCGGCAGTTTAATGAAAAGACGAGCAAGATAGAAGCCGGAACGATCATTCCAGTGATCATTTCCGTCTATAAGGACAGGAGTTTCACGTTTATTCTCAAATCGCCGCCAGCTTCCTATCTGCTAAAAAAGGCATGCGGGATCGCCAAAGGGTCGGGCACTCCGAATCAGGAGAAAGTGGGGAAAGTCACTCAGAAACAGTTGGAAGATATCGCAAAAATAAAGATATCGGATTTGAACGCGAATGACCTTGAGGCTGCAAAAAAGATCATCGAGGGCACTGCAAAAAACATGGGATTGGAGATTGTCGGTGACTAAAAAAGGAAAAAAATACACAAACGCCAAAGGTTTGAGGGAAAAGGAAGAGTACACTTTGGAAGAAGGTATTGCCCTCATGAAGAAGCTCAGCTATGTCAATTTTGATGAATCTGTGGATATCGCCCTCCGGTTGGGTGTTGATCCCAAACACTCAGACCAGATGGTGCGGGGAACCGTAGTCCTTCCGCATGGGACAGGCAAAACGAAAAAGGTGTGTGTGATCACCTCGGGTGAGAAGGTCACGGATGCTGAGAAGGCGGGCGCTGATTTTGTTGGCGGCGAGGAGATGATCGAAAAGATTGCCAAAGGATGGGCGGATTTTGATGCGCTCATCGCTACGCCTGATATGATGCGCAGTGTGGGCAAACTGGGTCGCATCCTCGGACCCAAAGGGCTCATGCCGAATCCCAAATCCGGGACTGTAACTTTCGAAATCGGACGAGCTGTTGAAGAGATCAAAGCAGGGCGGGTGGAATTCCGCGTGGATAAAACAGCCATCATTCACTCCTCGGTCGGAAAACTGTCATTCGCGGATGAGAAGTTAATCGATAACATCAAATCGTTCTTGCAGGCCATCATTCAAGCGAAACCCCCTGCTGCCAAAGGAAAATACATCAAGAATATTCACATTTCTTCGACAATGGGGCCCTCTCTGAAGATGGCAGAAAGTGTCGTTGAGAAATAGGAGAAGAGAAAGTGAGTGTTATCCGGCAAAAGAAGGAAGCATTTATTAAGGAGCTTAACAAGGATTTTAACAACTATGAGTCGTTCTATCTTGTGGATTTTGTGAACATGCCTGTCTCCAAAGCCATAGAGTTACGGAGAGAATTACGAAAGAATTCCTATGTGTTCAAAGTCGTCAAGAATCGACTTGCGCTAAGAGCCTTGAGAGAGGATTTTCCTGAGGAATTAAAGGAGCAATTTACCGGACCGACCGCTCTCGCTTTTGCTCCGGAGGATCCTGTAGGGTTGGCCCGCTTGATCAAGGATTTTTCAATCAAGCACAAACTCTTGAAGGTCAAGGCGGGCATCGTGGAAGGGAGATATCTTCCTGGTGAAGATTTTCATACAGTTGCTAATCTGTCTTCTCGAGAGGACTTATTGGCAAGACTCGGATTTTTAATGGCTTATCCATTAACACAATTATTAAAGACTTGGCAGGCCCCGTTCAGTAGTTTGGGCAGCATGTTGAGTCAACTAAAATCAAAAAATAGGGTTGGAGGTTAAAATGGCCAAAGCACAAACAAATGAAGCTAAGGAAACCACTAAGGGCAAAAAAGAGGGATCAGCGAATTTGACAAAGGATCAATTCTTCGAACATCTGGATAATCTGACAGTCTTAGAGCTTGCCGATTATATCAAAGAGTTTGAAGAGAGATATGGTGTCAGTGCTGCTGCCGCAATGCCCATGGCCTTTCCTGGAGCTGCAGTGCCTCAAACAGAAGCACAGGCTGAGGAAGAAAAGACTGAATTCAATGTGGTTTTGAAAGAGATCGGTGACAAGAAGATCAACGTCATCAAAACAGTCAGAGAGGTGACGAGTCTCGGATTGAAAGAGGCCAAAGATCTGGTAGATAGCGCACCCAAACCCGTCAAGGAAGGTATTTCTAAAGACGAAGCAGAAGAGATCAAGAAAAAATTCGAAGAGGTAGGGGCTATCATTGAGATAGAGTAGTCAAAAATGCGATTTTCTCTGAGTGTTTTGCTTTACAAAATTAAACCCTTCTGAGAGAGCGATTATGCTAAATGAATCAATGAATAATTATCGTGAAAGAGTCAATTTCTCTAAAATCAAGGGGACGTTTCCCATGCCTGACATGCTGGATATCCAGAAATCGTCCTATGCCGAGTTCCTTCAAATGGATCTGTTGCCCGATGAGAGGAAGCAAACCGGACTCCAGGCGGCATTCAAGGATATCTTCCCTGTTTCTGATTTTAAAGAAACGACACAGCTGGACTTTATCAGCTATTCCATCGGGAACTGGGAGTGCAAATGCAGCCGGCTGAAAGGAGTGGAGAACTCCAGGCGCCGGTGCAATGGATGTGGGACACTTTTGCCTCCAGGCGCCGAGCTTACAGAAAGAGAGATCTGTCCCTACTGTGGGGAGATCAAAAAGATCGAGATCCCCCTTTGTGATCACTGTGGCGATAGAGTTGAGTTAAAGATGAAGTACAGCCCGATCGAGTGTCTCCAGAAAGGGTACACATACTCCATCCCTCTGCGGATCAAAGTCAGGCTGATCTCTTGGGAGAAAGACCCGGCAACAAAAGCAAAGCGGTTGAAGCACATCAAGGAGCAGGAAGTCTACTTCGGCGACTTTCCGTTGATGACGGATAAGGGCACCTTTATTTTCAACGGCATCGAGCGTGTTGTGGTCTCCCAGTTACAGAGATCGCCCGGCGTGTTCTTCAGGCCGGGAGAGAGCAAGGGATTTTTCATCGGGAAAATTATCCCTTACAGGGGGGCTTGGGTCGAGTTCGAGTACGACGCTAAGAATATGCTTTTTGTCCGATTAGACAGGAAGAAGAAATTTCTGGCCAGTGTCTTTCTGAGAGCACTCGGATTCGGATCGGATGAGGAGATCTTGCATCTCTTCTACAATGTGTACAAGATTTTCCCCAGTGAAGGGAAGCTCATGTGGGAATTAAACGAGAACCTGATCGGAAAAGTTGTGAATGAGGATGTCATCAACCCCAAAACCAAGAGGAAAGTGGTCCTTGCCAAGAAAAAACTGACCAGGGAGCTCTATCTCAAGCTGAAAGAACTCAAGGTAAAGCAAGTCGTTCTTGCCCCAAAAGAATTTGATGGTGCTCTTTCTGCTTCTGATATCGAGGATGTAGTCAAACCCATTAAAACGATCGGTGCAGAACAAATGGAAAAGCTCATCGAGATGAAGGAGCCCTTCGAGATATTCTTTCCGGAAAAGGAGATCATCGGGGAGATCGTTTCCAACACCCTCCGCAAGGATGTCAACAAGGATACTAACCAGGCATTGGGAGAGATCTACAAAAAATTGAGGCCTGGCGAACCCCATACAATGGAGAGTGCACACAACCTTTTTCACAACCTTTTCTTCAATCCCCAGAAGTATAATTTTTCTCGGATAGGACGCCTCAAGATGAATATCAAGCTTGATCTGAACACACCTCTTGATGAACGGACACTGACGCCCATGGATTTTGTCGAAGTCATCAAGTATCTGTTGCGTCTTCGTGCCGGTGAGGGAGATGTGGATGATATCGACCATCTGGGTAATCGCCGCGTTCGTTCTGTGGGAGAGCTTGTGGAGAATGCATTCCGGATCGGTTTGACCCGTATGGAGAGAACCATAAAGGAGAAGATGACCGTCACTGCAGATCTGGCATCAGCTATGCCTCAAGATCTCATCAACTCCAAGCCTGTCATCGCCGCGTTGAAAGAGTTCTTTGGGAGCTCTCAGCTCTCTCAGTTCATGGACCAGATCAACAGCCTGGCTGAAGTCACACACAAACGGAGGTTGAGTGCTCTGGGTCCTGGTGGATTGAGTCGAGAACGAGCCGGTTTTGAGGTTAGGGATATTCAGTCCTCTCATTACGGCCGCATCTGTCCTATAGAAACTCCTGAAGGCCCAAACATCGGATTGATCTCATCTTTGAGCAGCTTTGCTCGTGTCAATGAGTTCGGTTTTATAGAGACTCCCTATCGGAAGGTCAGGGATGGCCAGGTGATCGACTATGTGAAGATACTTCATCCGGGGGGAAGCGCATTTAAGGTTGGCGACGCCGTGGAAAAGGATGATCTGGAAAAAGAAATCAAAAAGATCGAGAAGAAAAGCATCAAACATTTTCCTGTGGTTGAACCATACTGCTTCTATCTCACAGCTTGGGAAGAAGAAAAATACAACATCGCACAGGCGAACGCGCCTGTCGATGAGAAAAACTATTTTACGAAGGACCTCATCAGTGCGAGGCAGTTGGGCGATTTTAAACTGCTCCCTAAGGATCAGATCGATTACATCGATGTGTCTCCTAAACAACTGGTTTCTCTTTCCACCTCGCTTATTCCCTTCTTGGAACACGATGATGCCAATCGTGCTTTGATGGGTTCAAACATGCAGAGGCAGGCTGTACCCCTGCTCAAGCCAGAGGCCCCCTTGGTCGGGACGGGCATCGAGCATATGGTGGCCAAAGGATCCGGAGACGTCGTGATATGTCGAAGGGCAGGAGTCGTTGAATTTGTCGATGCAGAAAGGATCCTTGTCCGTGTGGATGAGAAGGATGATTCCAAAGGATACGATGTGGGGACCGATCTCTACGTGCTGACAAAGTTCCTGCGGACAAATCAGAATACGTGTTTGACACATCGGCCCATCGTGCGAAAAGGCGACAAAGTGGACCAAGGACAGATCTTGGCAGACAGTTCGTGTACAGATTTAGGGGAGTTGTCTCTAGGAAGGAATGTGCTCTGTGCCTTTATGCCGTGGAGGGGATACAATTTTGAGGATGCCATCATTGTCAGCGAAAAATTGATCAAAGAAGACATATTCACATCTCTTCATATCGTCGAGGAGTCGATCGAAGCGCGAGATACAAAACTCGGCCCTGAGGAGATCACGAGAGATATTCCCAACGTGCCGGAAAACTTGCTACGTAATCTCGATGAGAATGGGATCGTCCGGATCGGCGCTCAAGTGAAATCCGGAGATATCCTGGTCGGCAAGGTGGCTCCCAAGGGTGAAACGCAGTTGTCCCCTGAGGAAAAGCTTTTAAAAGCGATCTTTGGGGAAAAGGCCCTAGATGTGAAGGATGCATCTCTATACTGTTCTCCAGGGATCGAGGGGACCGTGATCGATGTCCGGGTGTTTTCCCGGAGAGGAATAGAAAAAGGACCTCGTGCTAAGGCCATCGAGAAAGATGAGATCTCCAAGATGAAGAGAAACGTGGACGATGAGATCATTATCCTTGAAGGAGAGAAGGAACGAAAGATCAAGAGTGTACTCAAGGGAGAGACCGTAGAGAAGGATATAAAGCTTGGGGATGTCGAGTTAAAGAAAGGTAAAAAACTTACAGATGAAGTACTGAATTCCTTGCAATCCGTTGACCTTCCCAAACTCAAGCAAAAGCTTAAGAAAAATACAGAGAGAGATGAAAAGATAGCGGATATCGAAAAGAAGGTAAAACGGCAGATCGAAGCTCTCAAGAATTTTCATAAGGAAAAGACCGATACCTTGAAGAAAGGTGATGAACTTTCGCCCGGTGTTATCCAGGTTATTAAGGTCTATGTCGCGATGAAGCGGAAACTCTCGGTGGGCGACAAGGTCTCGGGACGACATGGCAACAAGGGAATCATAGCCAAGATAGTTCCCGAAGAGGACATGCCTCGGATGCCGGACGGGACTCCTGTCGAGGTCGTCTTGAACCCTCTGGGCGTCCCCTCAAGGATGAATGTGGGACAGATCCTGGAGACCCATTTGGGTTGGGCTGCAAGGGAACTCGGCCTGTGGATCGCTACGCCTGTATTCGATGGTATCGGAGAGGGCGAGATCAAAGAACTCCTGAAAAAGGCCGGACTTCCCTTATCAGGAAAAGTGCCTCTTTATGATGGTATCACAGGGGAAATCTTAGACCATGAGGTGACTGTGGGCTATATGTACATCATGAAGCTTTACCATCTGGTTGATGATAAGATCCATGCGCGGTCTACAGGACCTTATTCACTCATTACGCAGCAACCACTGGGCGGGAAGGCTCAATTCGGCGGACAGCGTTTTGGTGAGATGGAAGTCTGGGCTCTGGAAGCCTACGGTGCCGCATACACACTTCAGGAGTTGATGACTGCCAAATCCGATGATGTGGAAGGCAGAGCAAAAATTTATGAATCCATCGTCAAGGGCGACTTGGATTTTACTCCCGGACTGCCTGAATCTGTGAATGTCTTGATCCGAGAGCTGCAGAGTCTGTGCTTGAATGTGGAGCTGGAAAAAGCGGATAAGGAAGAAATATTGCCCTGGGGAATTGATGTCCCCCAAATCCTTAAAGGAGAAAAATGATGGATACCAGGCATGCCATGGGAGGAAAACCTAAGGTTGAATTCGATCAGGTCAGGATCTCTATCGCCTCATCCGAAAAGATCAAAAGCTGGTCGTGGGGCGAGGTCATCAAGCCTGAAACCATCAATTACAGAACGTTCAAACCCGAAAAAGATGGCCTTTTTTGCGCTAAGATCTTCGGGCCCATCAATGATTATGAATGTCTCTGCGGCAAGTATAAACGGATGAAGTACAGGGGGATCATCTGTGAACGATGTGGAGTTGAAGTCACGCGATCGAAGGTGAGACGCGAGCGCATGGGGCACATTCAGCTGGCATCTCCCGTGGCACACATATGGTTTTTTAAGGGGACACCAAGCCGCATTGGCCTCGTGGTGGATCTTTCCATCAAAGATCTGGAAAAAGTGCTCTATTTTGAATCCTACTTAGTGATCGATCCCGGCGATACTCCCTATCGAGTGAAACAGCTGTTGACCGAGGAGGAATATAAAGAGGCTCAGGAAAAGTTCGGTGATGAAATGGAAGTGTCCATCGGAGCTGAAGCCATTAAAAAGATCCTTGAACGGATAGATATCAACAAGGAGAGCGAGGAACTTCGGAAACTGATGAAGACGGAGACGTCCCAACAGCGGAAACTTCGCCATGCCAAACGGCTGCGGGTGTTCAAGGCTCTCAAAACCTCTGGCAATCGACCCGGGTGGATGATCCTGGATGTGATCCCTGTCATTCCCCCAGATCTTAGGCCACTTGTCCGGCTGGATGGGGGGCGTTTTGCGACTTCGGACCTGAACGACCTGTACAGGAGAGTCATCAACAGGAATAACCGGTTGAAGAAACTTATCGAACTCAAGGCGCCAGAGCTCATCATCAGGAATGAAAAAAGAATGTTGCAGGAGGCTGTGGATGCTCTCTTCGATAACGGGAAACGCGGTCGTGTTCACCTGGGAGCGAACAGACGACCCCTCAAGTCTTTGAGTGAGGCTCTTCGCGGAAAGCAGGGGCGGTTCCGGCAGAACCTGCTCGGGAAACGGGTCGATTATTCGGGGCGTTCTGTGATCGTTGTGGGTCCAGAACTCAAACTGAATCAGTGTGGGTTGCCGAAGAAAATGGCCCTGGAATTGTTCAAACCATTCATTTTCCATAAACTCGAAAAAGAGGGCCTGGTGCCCAGCGTTAAGATCGCCAGAGAGTGGCATGAACAGGAAAAGCCCGAAGTTTGGGATTATCTCGAGGAAGTGGTCAAAGAACATCCCATTCTCCTCAACCGCGCGCCCACTCTTCACAGGCTCGGGATCCAGGCTTTTGAACCGATCCTGGTCGAAGGGAAGGCCATTCAGATCCATCCGTTGGTCTGTGCAGCCTTCAATGCAGATTTTGATGGCGACCAGATGGCGGTGCACATCCCACTCTCTGTTGAAGCCCAGGTGGAAGCCAGGACACTGATGCTCTCCACAGAAAACATCCTCTCCCCTGCACATGGCCGACCCCTTGCTATCCCCAGCCAGGATATGGTTTTGGGGTGCTATTATTTGACTTTAGAGAGACCGCGGCAGAAAGGCGAGGGGCGAGCATTCTATTCTTCGGAAGAGGTTCTTTTGGCTCTCGAGAATGGAGAAGTTGGACTCCATGCAGGCATCAAGGTCAAATTCAAAGGCCCCCTTATGAACCTGTCCACTTACTATGATGACCAGGCCGTCTTGACATGCCCGATTTCAGACATCGCTAACAAAGCCATCGAAACGACTCCGGGACGGATCATCTTTAACAACATCCTTCCCGAGGGCATTCCCTTTATCAACGGCAAGATGAAAAAGAAGGGCATGGAGAGTCTTGTCTACTACTCCTACCTCAAGGTGGGGCACGAATCCACGATCAGGGTCTTGGACGATATGAAAGAGTTAGGATTCAACTATGCGACACAGGCAGGTTTCTCCTTGGGGATCGATGATTTTATCATTCCCAGAGAGAAAAAAAGATTGGTGGAGAGAGCACAGAAGGAAGTCCAGAAGATCGAGAATCTGTATCAGGAAGGAGTGATCTCGTCCAGAGAACGATTTAATCGTGTCGTCGAAATTTGGGGTGGAGTCACAGATAAAGTGTCCAGCGCGATGATCGAACAGATGCGTGAAGTAAGCTTTGAGAGTGATGAACTGAATCCATTGTTCGTGATGGCGGATTCTGGGTCTCGAGGGAATAAGCAACAAATCCGGCAGTTGGCCGGTATGCGAGGTCTCATGAGCAAACCTTCTGGTGAGATCATCGAGATGCCCATCATCTCGAATTTGCGTGAAGGTTTGAACGTTCAACAGTACTTTATCTCTACGCATGGTGCGCGAAAAGGCTTGGCCGATACAGCGCTTAAAACAGCAAATTCCGGTTATCTCACGCGCAAACTCATCGATGCGGCCCAAGAGGTGATCATCGATGAGTATGATTGTGGCACCCTGAAGGGCGTGAACATCACAGCTATCGTTGAAAACGGTGAGCTTATCGAGTCTTTTGTTGATAGGGTAGTGGGTCGCATGTCACTGGAAAAACTGGTTCATCCGGATACGAATGATGTAATCATAGATGTCAACGAAGAAATCACCGTAGATATCGCTCAGATGTTAGAGCATTTGGGAATCGAACGGATAAAGCTCCGTTCGGTCCTGACGTGTGAATCTCAGAGAGGAGTCTGTCAACTCTGCTACGGACGTGATATGGCAACCGGCTCTCTCGTTGAGCTTGGGGAGGCTGTCGGGATCACCGCGGCCCAATCCATCGGAGAGCCGGGAACACAATTGACCATGAGGACCTTCCACGTGGGAGGGATCGCCATGGGCGGTGCCGAAAGGTCCAAGCTGGAAGCAAAGAATGATGGAATAGTGAAATTCAGCGATAATCTCAAGTCTGTTATCAATAGAGAAGGCTCCATCATCGTTGTGACCAGGAACGCCAGTATTGCCATACTCGACCACAGGCAGCGTGAGATCGAGCATTATCAGGTTCCCTATGGAGCAAACGTTCTTGTCAATGACATGGAAGAAGTCAAATCACATCAGGAATTTGCGGAATGGGATCCTTTTAATACGTTTATCATCAGCGAAGAATCAGGGATCGTCAAATTCCATGATGTTGTCCTCGGGGCCACCATGGAAGAAGTCCAGGATGAATGGACGGGTATGATAACTCCTGTCATCATAGACCCTAAAGATGAGAAAATGCAGCCTCAGATCCTCATTACGGATAAGAATACAAAGGTCCTCCGGAAATATTTCTTGCCCTCTGGAGCAAACCTCGAGGTCAAGGACAAGGATAAAGTCTATGCAGGAACTGTGCTTGCGAAGATTCCCAGAGAGGCTGCACGAACCAAAGACATCACGGGTGGATTGCCAAGAGCGGAAGAGCTGTTTGAGGCCCGCCGCCCCAAGGCTTCCGCTGTGATCTCTGAGATCGATGGTGTCGTGAAGTATGGAGGTTTGGTCAGAGGCAACCGGAAGATCACGGTCCACAATGAACGAGGAGGAGAGAAGGAATATTTCATTCCCAAGGGAGCACATTTGAGTGTCGGTGAGGCAGAAAGAGTTCGAGCGGGGACCCCTCTTATGGATGGTCCCGTGAATCCTCACGACATACTGAAGGTTCTGGGAGAGAAAGAACTGGCAGAGTATCTTTTGCGCGAGATCCAGGAAGTCTACAGTCTTCAGGGAGTCTCCATAAACGATAAACATATCGAGGTCATAATCCGCCAGATGCTGCGCTGGCTTAAAGTCGAGGAGGTGGGTGATACAGAATTCTTGGTGGATGAGCAGGTGGACAAGTTTATCTTCCAGGGGGAGAACGAAAAAGCCCTGAAAGAGGGCGGAAAGCCTGCCAATGCCAGACCCCTTCTCTTGGGGATCACCAAAAGCGCTCTGAGCACCGAAAGTTTTATCGCTGCAGCTTCGTTCCAGGAGACAACGCGTGTCCTCACTGAGGCCAGCTTATATGGAAAAGTCGACTACCTCCGTCGGCTGAAAGAGAATATCATCATGGGACGATTGATCCCGGCTGGTACGGGCTACAAATTCTACCGTGACATTGAGATCAAGGAGGATCGAGAGGAAAAAATCGGAGAGGAAATCGACATTCAGCTAGACGACTCCAAACTGAGCTAAATGTTTTAATTTCCTTGACATAGAAGGGTAATTTTTGCTATTATCCTGACATTCGTCTCGCGGTATTTCACCTGAATGAGACGGATGCCAAACACTTTCGCGTTGAAGAGGAGTTAGTAAATTGCCGACTGTCAATCAATTGGTGAGAATAGGCCGAAGGCCAAAAAAATATAAAGGGAAATCTCCGGCCTTAGAAAGATGCCCCCAGAAGAGGGGGGTGTGTACCCGTGTTTTCACGACAACACCGAAAAAGCCGAATTCGGCGATGCGGAAAGTTGCCAGAGTCAGGTTGACGAATAACATAGAGGTAACGGGATATATTCCTGGAGTAGGCCACAACCTCCAAGAACACTCGATTGTTCTGATAAGAGGCGGCCGGGTCAAAGATTTACCTGGAGTCCGTTATCATGTTATCCGAGGCTCCTTGGATTGTGAAGGAGTGCAGGAGAGGATGAAAGGCCGGTCTAAATACGGGAGCAAAAGGCCCAAAGAGAGACGAAGCGCTAGCTAGAGGAGCCACACATGCCCAGAAGAGGAACAATCAAGAAGAGGAAGTTGAAGCCCGATCACTTCTTTAACAGCACGCTTATCTCAAAATTCGTCAATTCCGTGATGAAGAAAGGGAAAAAGAGCGTGGCTGAAAGAATCGTGTATAGTTCGATGGAACAGGTGAAACAGAAAGCGAAGGAAGATCCCCTGAAAATGTTCGAAAAGGCCGTGGACAACGTACGGCCCTCCCTGGAGACAAAATCACGGAGAGTTGGAGGAGCCACCTATCAGGTCCCGATCGAAGTTTCTGGCCTTCGAGCCACGTCTCTTGCGGTTCGGTGGATTCTTCGCTATGCGGAGGAAAGACCGGGAAAGAGCATGATCGAAAAGCTGTCGGCTGAGATCATGGATGCCGCCAACAATCGTGGCGGAGCGATAAAAAAGAGAGAAGATACACATAAGATGGCAGACGCTAACAGAGCTTTTGCCCACTATAAATGGTAGATTCCCTGATTAAGGATTTTTTCGAAAACCAAAATGGAGTGCAGAGTTGGAACGAGGAATACCTATCGAACAGGTCAGAAACATCGGTATCATGGCGCATATCGATGCGGGGAAGACTACCACTACAGAGCGCATCCTGTTCTTCTCTGGTATCACTCACAAGATAGGAGAAGTGGATGAAGGCACTGCTGTCATGGATTGGATGGCGCAGGAGCAGGAGCGGGGAATAACCATCACTTCAGCTGCAACCACTTGCAGCTGGCATAATTGCCGAATCAATATCATTGATACCCCCGGTCATGTGGATTTTACAGTCGAGGTTGAGCGCTCTCTCAGAGTCCTCGATGGTGCCATCATCATCTTCTGCAGCGTGGGAGGCGTTGAGGCTCAGTCTGAGACCGTTTGGAGACAAGCTGACAGATACAATGTCCCCCGTATTGTGTATATGAATAAGATGGATCGAATCGGTGTGAATCCGGAGAAAGCATTCAAAGAGATGAAAGAAAAATTATCGGCCAACCCTCTGGTTATCCAGATGCCCCTGGGGAGAGAAGAAAATTTCAGGGGCGTGATAGATCTCATAGAGATGAAAGAGCTCGATTGGGGAAAAGATCTACTCGGCTCGACGTATGAAGTCAGAGAGGTTTCTGAAGAGAACAAAGAAGAGGCTGAGAGAAAACGCAGTGAGATGTTGGAAAAACTGAGCGAAATCGATGATGCGCTGATGGAACAATACCTGGATGAATCGGACATTTCTCCAGAGGAGATTCGGAGAGCTGTCAGGAAAGGTACGATCGGGTTGAAATTCGTGCCCGTTCTTTTTGGCGCTTCATTCAAAAATAAAGGTGTCCATCCCCTGCTCGATGCTGTTGTGAACTACTTGCCGTCTCCTATTGATATTCCTCCGATCGTTGGACATCATCCACGAACGGGGAAAGAAGAAACACGGAATGTTTCGGATTCAGAACCGTTTTCGGCACTCGTCTTCAAGATCATGAATGATCCTTATGTCGGCACCCTTTCGTTCGTCCGCGTGTATTCAGGGAAGGCTCATGTGGGCTCTTCTGTGTACAACTCGACCAAAGATGAGGACGAACGTATCACGCGCATACTGGAAATGCACTCGAACAAGAGAAAGGATATCGAGGAATTGTATGCGGGTGACATCGCCGCTCTTGGGTTTATGAAAAGCCTTTCTACGGGCGATACCCTCTGTGCGAGGAATAGATCCATAGTGCTAGAAACTATAAATTTCCCTGAGCCTGTGATCTCTGCCCATATCGAACCTAAATCACGGAGTGAACACGTGAAGTTGTCTGATGCCCTCGAAAAATTAACAAAAGAGGACCCCACGTTTAAAGTGCTGCCCGATCCCATGACAGGCCAAACTCTGGTCCATGGGATGGGAGAGCTTCATCTTGAGGTACTCATGGACCGGATGGCGAGGGAATTCGGTGTGAAAGCCAATCTAGGAAGACCACAAGTGGCCTACAAAGAGAGTATCACAGTGGCCGCACAGGGCGAGTGTAAGTATACCCGGCAGATTGGGGGCAAAACACAGTATGGTCATTGTGTCTTAAATATCGAACCCATGGAGAGAGGACAACGATTCGACTTCGTGGAAGGAATAAAAAAGGGCGTGATCCCAGATGAGTTCATTGCATCCATCGAAGATGGTGTAAGGGAGGCGATGGAAGCGGGAATCCTGGCGGGTTTCCCGGTAACGGATGTGAGGGCCACTCTTACAGACGGATCCTATGATGAGGATGATTCCACACCCATAGCCTTCAAGATAGCGGGTTCGTTGGCTTTTAAAGAAGCGGCTGCGAAAGCCAGTCCGGTACTTTTCGAGCCCATCATGAGTCTTGTCGTCCTTTGTCCCGATGAATACCTCGGAGATATCGTCAGTGATATCAATGCAAGGCGAGGTAAGATCGAGGAGATGGGGATGAGTGGAGGATCACGTCAAGTGAGAGCGCATGTCCCACTGGCTGAGATGTTCGGGTACGCAACGATCTTGAGGACCTTGTCCCAGGGTCGAGGTGTATTCTCCATGGAATTTATGATGTATGATTCCGTCCCTCCGAAGGTGAGCGAAGGGATCATCGCAAGGATTGAGGGTCGAGTGCCTCTTCACTGATCGTAAAATTTGAAACGTGAGAGATCTGAACATGAAAGGAAGGCTGAAGGCCAAGCGAGGATTCGCAGAATAAACCTGTCTTTTTACGTTTGCCAGTTTACGTTTAACGATAAAAGAATTAGGAGGTAAGGAGAATGGCGAAGGCAAAATTTGAGAGGACGAAGCCGCATTTAAACATAGGGACGATAGGGCATGTGGATCATGGGAAGACGACGTTGACGGCGGCGATAACGAAGGTATTGAACAAGAAGTCGGATAAGG
>CAZIMJ010000144.1:0-40494 GCA_964540205.1 uncultured Eubacteriales bacterium
CAGAGTACAGATTAAAGCCTCTGTAGATTTTCACCCAGGCCTCCCTTTTAATCGCTCGGTTTAAAATCCAATTACAAAAACAGAACCGTCCCCAAAAGTTACTTGTTTTCAGGGGAATATTTTCTATATACTGGACAAGGAGGAGGACTAGATATGAAGAAACAACTCAGAGGCCTGCTGGCCTTGCTGCTTATCTTCACCTTTGGTGTTGTGGGATGGGCAAACGCTCAATCCATAACAGACGATCCAAGGGTCACTACCGCGCTAAACATGATTGAGGTATGGGTGGATGCCCAGTTGGCTTACGAAGACATTCCTGGCATGTCTATGGGAGTGGTCTACGACCAGGATATGATCTGGAGTCGCGGTTTCGGTTTCGCCGATGTTTCAACGAAAAAACCGGCCACACCGGGGACCATCTACAGCATCTGTTCCATATCCAAGCTTTTCACGAGCATCTCCATCATGCAGCTTTGGGAGCAGGGAAAGCTGCGGCTCGATGATCCGATCAAGAAGTATCTGCCCTGGTTCGACATCCAGGACAAGTATCCGGATGCTCCGGAGATCACAATCCAGGGTATACTCACCCATTCTTCCGGTCTACCGCGGGAAGCGGACTCCCCTTATTGGACTGGCCCCGAGCACAACTTCCCCACGCGGGAACAAATCATCGAAAGGCTCTCTGGCCAGGAAGAGCTCTATCCTGCGGACACTTTTTTTCAATACTCCAACTTGGGCATGTCTCTATTGGGTGAGGTCATTGCAGCCGTATCGGGACAGGTTTACGATGTGTATATCGAGGAACACATCCTCGATCCTCTAGGACTCAAAAATACAACTCCGGAGATCCCACAAGATCAGAGAGGCAAAAAACTTGCCACAGGCTACAGTATGAAATTGCGAGATGGGGAGCGTAAAGAGATTCCCTTCTATTTGGTCAACGGCATAGCCCCTGCTGCGGGGTTTGCATCTACGGTGGAAGACCTGGCCCGATTCGCGTCATGGCAGCTCCGGCTTCTTGAAAAAGGCGGCCAAGAAGTGTTGAAGGTCAACACCTTGAAGAAGATGCACCGGGTTCATTGGTTCGATCCGGACTGGAGAACAGCTAGGGGCCTCGGATTTTCCGTTTCCCGCCAAGATGAGAAGATCCAAGTCGGGCACGGGGGTAGCTGTCCGGGATATAGAACTCAACTGAGTATCCGCCCCAAAGACAAGATCGCTGTTATCGTTATGACGAATGCCCAGGGCGTAAGCCCATCAGCATTTGGCCGGGAGGTCTTCGACATTGTCGCCCCAGCCATCCTGGATGTCGTCAAGAATCCCGGCAAAGCCAAACAGCATGATCCGGTACTGGAAAAATTTGTGGGACGATACGACCGGCCTTTAGGTGGAGAGACACATGTATTCATTAAGGACGGAGATCTGGTGATGATGTATTTCCCCAGCGACAACCCCAGCGACTCGCTCACCAAACTGAAGCACATAGAAAAGAATATTTTCAGGCGAATACGGGATGATGATGAGCTTGCCGAAGCCGTCATTTTTGAGACAGCCCCGGATGGAACAGTCACCCGCTTGATTAGCAACAGCCAGTACTACATTCGGGCTCATAATCAGTAACAACACACAAGATCCTCTTTTCTTCCACGAAAAATTTGAGGCCACCCGTAAGTTTGGCGACATATCCGATGCATACACCACGCGTTACGACATCTATTTCCGCAAGCCCACTCCGGGCTGGAGTGAGAGGTTGAAAGGACCCGAAGAGATCATCACCTGGTTAAAGGAAAAATTTCCTGAGAAGGAAGAGGGAAACTAAACTTTTACATTTAAGCCATTCTTTCTATGTTTCCCAGTCAAAGCGATGGCAACCAAAACGGTACTTCTAAAGTCTAACTGTATAATGATGAAGGATTATCGCCCAACCGGGAAAGAGAGGCACGCCGTCGATCTTCCCTTCCATATCCAAACCGGGAGGTGCTCATGTTTAAAAGCTATCTAAAGATTGCGCTCCGAAACATCCGCCGGCAAAAGGCCTTCTCCATCATTAATATCACCGGGCTGGCTATTGGCATGGCCTGTTGTATTCTCATCCTGCTTTGGGTTCAAGATGAATTGGATTACGACACTTTCCATTCCGAAGAGAACCGGATCTACCGGCTGATAAAACAGGATCCCGACGCCAAAGGAATTACAGGCGGATCGACTCTCCCTTATGCCCTGGTGCCGCTCTTAAAAAACGAATTTCCCGAGATCGACACCTTCACTCGTTATCAGGACCGAACCTGGATGGAAAGCTCGACTTTTACAACTGGAGACAAGAAGTTTTATGAAACCGGCTTGTTTTATGCAGATCCCAGCTTCTTTGAGATCTTTTCTTTCTCTTTCCTTGAGGGGGACCCGAAAACAGCGCTCAAGGACTTGAATTCACTCGTCATCACCCGGGATATTGCCCGGAAATATTTCGGAGAGGGGAAAGTCCTCGGGCGGGTGCTCAAATACAATAACCGTAGAGACCTCCGGGTAACCGCTGTTTTGGAGAACCTCCCACACAACACCCACCTGCAGTTTGATCTCATGGCCTCGATCCATTTATTGGGAGAGGAAAAGCTCGCAAGCTGGGCCTGGGAGAGCAGCTCCTATGTCCGCCTGCAGCCCAACGTCGACATCACAGAACTGCGAACGAAAATCGCCGGTTCCTATACCCGGCTCGCTCCCTATGAAGCTCCTGAAAAGATGAACCTGCAGCCAATTACCAAAATTCACTTATACCAGGGGCGCGGAGACATCCGTTTGGTTTACATCTTTTCTTCGGTCGCGTTCTTCATCCTCATCATCGCGTGCATAAACTTCATGAACCTGGCCACGGCCCGCTCGATGAAACGCGCCCGGGAAGTCGGACTGCGGAAAGTCGTGGGCGCTCGGCGCACTCAGCTTATGCGCCAGTTTTTCGGTGAGGCCATGGTGATGGCTTTTACAGCTGTTCTCTTGGCATTGATTCTGGTAGGAATATTTTTAAAGCCTTTCAACGCCATCACCTCCAAGCCGCTGTCTTTCGATATCTTCGGCAATCCCCTGCTTCCCTTGGGATTGGTCGCATTTACCGTTTTAGTCGGTTTGATCTCCGGAAGCTATCCGGCGCTCTTCCTCTCCAGCTTCCAGCCCATACGGGTGCTGAAATCCGGGCTTCGAGGCCGTTCGGGAGGAGCGCTTTTCCGCAAAGGGCTTGTCATCCTTCAGTTTTCCATTTCCCTGATCCTGATCATCAGCACAATTATCGTCTCAAGACAGCTTCATTTCATCCAAAACAAAGACCTTGGATGGGACCGGCAAGACGTCATCGTCATGCCCATAAACAAGGAGCTGAGAGAACAGTTCCAAGCCTATAGAAACGAACTCACAAGAAATCCGAATATCCGGCACGTCACCGCCGCCTCATTCATCCCCACCAGCATCGGCTCCGTAAACCCGATCGAATGGATTGAAGGGAAGGAAAAAGACTTATCAATACTTGTTAGGTTCATTGTGGCCCAGGACGACTTCCTCGAAACTTTCGGCATCAAGCTGGCCGCCGGCCGGGATTTTTCCCGGGAGCGCCAGATGGATCAATCGAATTTTATCGTCAATCAGGAAGCCGTAAGGGCGTTGAACCTGGAACCACCGCTAAACCGGCAGATCGATTTCATGCAGAACAAGGGAGAGATCATCGGCATAATGGAGGACTTCAACTTCCGTCATATGACGCAGAGGATCCAGCCACTTGTTATGACCATCAATCCCGATCATCACGCGTATTTTCTCCATCATATGTTTGTTCGAATCAAGCGTCTTGATATTCCCGAAACCATCACCTACATAAGAAAGGTCACAGCAGAATACGCTCCTCATTATCCCTTCAAGTACAAGTTCGTGGATGAGGATTTCAACAATATGTACATCTACGAACGTTACGTGGCCCGCCTGGCCAATATTTTCACGATTCTCGCCATGTTCATTGCCTGTCTGGGTTTGTTCGGATTGACATCGTTCATCACCGAACAGCGCACCAAAGAAATCGGTGTGAGGAGGGTGTTGGGAGCATCCGTTCCCGGTATTACGATGCTGCTGACAAATCAGTTCTCGAAATGGGTTATTCTGGCCAATCTGCTATCCTGGCCCCTCGCCTACTTTGCTATGCACAAATGGCTCAACAACTACGCCTATCGGATTCCGCTGTCCTGGTGGATTTTCCCTCTGGCCGGAGCCGCAGCGCTGATCATCGCTTTTCTCACCGTCAGCTTTCAAGCCGTCAGGGCGGCACGGGCGAATCCCGCTGATGCCCTGCATTATGAATGAGTTCCAGCCGGGTAAAGAAATCGCAGGTTGATCCTTTTCTTTATTTATTTTACGGAAAAGATATTTGGGATGTTTTTCTCCCTGAGTAGCGCATTAAAAGCGGAGAGGTCTTGGCTGAGAAGCTGTTTGAGTCGATCCTGGTAGTCGGCAAGCTGCTGTTTGAACATCTCATGCACTTCGATCTGCTGCGTCGTCGGAGGAAAATCGGATCCTCCAATACTCGAAGCTAGAAAGCGGTGCTTGACATAGAATTTATCCGGCCAGCGCAGGCCGTCACCCGAACCAGTAAGTCCCATTGAAAAGAAAGTGTCTTCTACCGCGATGATTTTTTTATCAAGTTCTTTCGCTGCCTCAATGATCGGTTCAGCATTTTTTTCTTCTTCTAACATCTCGATCAGATCATAGATCTGTTTCCGAATCCATTCGATCTGATTGATCATATCTGCCATGGTATTTACATTCTCATGGATCTCCAACAATATCTTTGTCTGTGCCTGAATATCCGCCACACTCCCAGCTGAATGAGGATCTTTCCTGACTTCGAGCTTCTGGGTATATTCTTTTTCTCCAACCTTCAGCTTCATAGAGTAGACACCTGGTGATACAAGGGGACCGCTCATCCGCCCGCCCCTTCCAAAAGACCGCCAGCCTTTGGGTTCAACATAAACATGGTCATTATCGATAGGCCTGGTCCTCAGTTTAATTTCTCTGGTTCGATCATAGCGCAAATCCCACCAGATACGGTTGATTCCCACCTGTTTGGGCATTGTAAAGGGTTTCGCCGTTTGGTCACTGGCAACCTGACTGGACTCAGTCTTTTTCTCAGTCTTAAGGATTCGGACTGTCTGTCCATTTTCATCCAGGATCGTAATCGTGACTTCTTCCTTGGGAGCAGATTTCAGATAATAGTTTATAGAGGCACCAAAGGTCGGGTTGTTTCCCGTGCATTGGTCAATAGGCGTACTGCGCGGGCCAGCCACATTCCGGAAACGATAGGCGGGACGCGGCGCAAAGAGATAGGCTTCGGATTTAAGCACCTCCGGAGTTATCTGCTGGAGCGGGGTGATATCATCCATTATCCAAAATCCCCGTCCATACGTGGCCACTGCCAGGTCATTAAAATGCTCCTGCACCACCAACCAGTGCACCGGTGCATGCGGCAGAGTCGTCTGCAACGGCAGCCAGTTTTTCCCATCATTAAACGATACATACAGCGCATTCTCCGTCCCCAGATACAGCAATCCTTTACGAACCGGATCCTCCCTTACACAATGAGCATAACTGAACACACTCTTGGGTATATCCGAGCTTAGGGATTTCCAAGTTTTGCCGTAGTCAGTCGTCTTGTACACATACGGATCCCGATTGTTAACCTGATGGAAATCCACTGTGATGTAACATGTTCCGGCATCGTAACGGGATGGTTCGATATTGCTTACTGTACCCCAGGGAGGCAGGTCCGGGATATTTTTAGTCACATTTGTCCATTTTTCACCTCCGTCGCGGGTTACCTGTACTAAACCGTCATTGGTGCCCGCCCATATCAGACCCTCTTCCAAAGGTGACTCGGCCAGGGCGAAAATAACACAGCAAAACAAAGGGCTGACATCATCAGGGGTTATACCTCCGGTTATCTGCTGTTTGCTTTTGTCGTCCGTGCTCAGATCAGGGCTTATAATGGTCCAGGAGTGTCCGCCATCCGTTGTCCGGTGAACATACTGGCTCCCCACATAAACCCGGTTGTGGTCGTGGGGAGAGATGAGTATTGGAAACGTCCATTGAAAGCGGTACTTAACATCAGCCGGAGCCCAGGATTGAATACTTTCCGGCCAGACAGTCACTGCCCGGCTCTGCAGGGTACGCAGGTCGAACCGGTCGAGCATGCCATCGTAATTTCCCGACCAGACAATATTGTTATCAACCGGATCGGGTACAGCAAAGCCGCTCTCAAATCCGCCGCACGGATGCCAGAGACCTCTCGGGATTCCTGCCTCGCCCATACGGCTGTTGCTGGGACCGCGATAGGATGACCCATCCTGACGGTTCCCGTAAACATAATAGGGAACCTGGTTATCCACATACACATGATACATCTGGGCAATGGGAAGCTGTATGCCGTGCCAACTCTTACCCCGGTTAGTGGAAATACTGACTCCCTGATCATTAGCCACCATCATCCTTTCTGGAATTAGGGGATCGATCCATATGTCATGGTGATCACCGCCCGAAGGATTAAACCGCTTGATGGTTTTTCCACCATCCAGGCTCATATTGAAGCGGGTAGCTGGGAAATATATCTCATCAGGATCATCAGGAGCCACAGTACACCGCGTATAATAATGCGGCCGATTGAGCAGGGCATGATCATGATTGATATGAACCCAAGTCTCTCCGCCATTATCCGATCTCCAGAGCCCCTCGTCCTTGGTTTCTATTAAGGCATAAATCCTGTCTGAATCACTGGGTGCCACAGCCAGGGCAACCTTACCGATTTCAGTAGCGGGAAGCCCATTTCCTTTAAGCTTCTTCCAGGTCATACCGCCATCCTTGGACTTGTAAAGCCCTCCGCCTGGGCCGCCGCTCCATCTTCCCCAGGTTTTTATCAACATCGGCCACATTCCAGCAAAAAGAATACGCGGATTATTGGGATCCATGGCTAGGTCCGAACACCCGGTGTTCTCATCCACAAATAAAACCTTTTCCCAGGTTTCACCTCCATCCCGGGAGCGAAAAACACCTCGGTCAGGTTGGGGACCGTAGCAGTGTCCCATGGCTGCAGCAAAAACAACATCCGGATCGCGAGGATCGATCACAATCCTGCCGATGCGTCCGGTTTTTTCCAAGCCCATGCATTTCCAGGTTTTCCCGGCATCCGTGGATTTATAGATGCCGTTTCCTTGAGAGATATTGCTGCGGATGAAAGTCTCTCCTGTTCCTGTCCAAATAACATTGGGATCAGAGGGTGCGATCGCCAGAGATCCCACGGATGATACCGGTTGCTTGTCGAAAATTGGCTTCCAGTTGATGCCGCCGTCAATGGATTTAAAGATTCCGCCCGACGCAGCCCCGATGTAACAAATATTAGGATCCCCCGGAACTCCGGCCACTGCAATCACCCTGTTTCCAATGGGACCGATATGTCGATATTTTAGATTTTTGTAGAGATCCGGTTTGATCTCCTGGGCAAAAGCCGGAGCTGGAGTTCCCCACAGCACTAAGAAAACTATTACTGTGATAAACCAAAAACAAATCCTGAAGTCTTTATAGTGTTTGTTAATTTGAGTCCTCCTTATCTCCCAGGCAGCGAGATAAAAAAATGTGTTGATTCTGTGCAATCATGTGTACCAATATTCTATTTTTCTTTCAGTACTTTTCAAGCCTTATTTTATCAAACGATTTTCCGCTTTCCTCTGCATACTTAAATATGCGAAGTTTTCTCTAAATATCTCGTTCTGCTTGTGTCATTTTAATTTCCTCCCAGTCCGATTTATTGGAATTTATAAGTATTTCCTTTTTTTGCTAGCGATAAATCCTTCACCATTTTCCACAATTCCCACCCACTGACATCCTAGAATGAAAGTATCGCAGTTAAAACAGTGTGGTCAATGGCCAAAAATCGCAACAATTCGCGAAACACAGTCTATCACACAGCCTTAAGACTGATAGCGAACCTTCCCCCTCTTTCTCATCAAAGAAGAGCCGCTTCAAAGACAGCAGAGGGCGGATAAGGTTATCATTGACAGAATATCATGAGTGGTCCGAATTTACATGTGTTACTCATGTCTCAGTGAATCTACAGGATTAGTCCGTGCAGCCCGTAAAGTTTGCCAACTCATGGTTAATAGCGCAATTGTCAATACGCTTATACCGGCGACAATGAATATCCACCAGGAGAGGGATGTACGATAAGCAAAATTCTGAAGCCAATGATTCAGGGCGTACCAGGCAATCGGCCAGGCAGCCAGGTTGGCTAGCAAGATCATCCACAACAGTTCACCGGACAACACAGCGAATATTCCGGCAGCCGATGCACCGAGAACCTTGCGAATGGATATTTCCTTGAATCGCCTTTTTATTATTAAGGAGACCAAACCAAACAGTCCGAGACAGGCCACAAAGATAGCCAGAAAGGTAAAATAGCTCATCAGTTGAAAAGTCCTCTCTTCAGCCTCGTAATACCGCCTCACCCGTTCATCAACAAATTGATGTTCAAAGACCCATTCGGGATAGAAAACCTTCCATGTTTTTTCGATGAACATTAAAGTTTCATTCAAATGTGCAGTCCGAACCTTCACGGCCATCTTCCAGCATTGTGCCGGTGAGATAACAAAGGCTACGGGAAGAATAGGATTATAGAGAGACTCAAAATGGAAATCCTTAACCACACCGATAACTGTGCGGTTGGAGGAAGGCCACGTTATTTGAATTGATTTCCCTATTGCGCCCTGGTCTAAGCCCAGCCTCTTTAAGGCCATTTCATTAAGAATGAGCGTCTGGGCCTCATCCGTCTCCATTTGACTTGAGAACAAGCGACCCTGACCGGTAGAAATCCCAAAAGTTTTAAAATAGTCAAAGTTGACATGCGCAATGGGCATATTAATCCATTCACTCTGCCCGGGAAGCCGAAAGCCCCCCCAATTGTTCAACTCATCCGAAGGGATGCGGCTCGCCGCTGTCACGGAGGTAACATTGCTGTTTTGCAGGAGCGCATTTTTCAACAGTTCATACTTATGCGATTCTTCGGTATCATGAATTTCAGTGACAATAATGTGTTCTTTATTATAACCCAGCTTTTCAGTCTGCAAAAAACGTAATTGCCGGGCCATGAACAGAGCGCAGATAATAAGGATGATTGAAATTGTAAACTGTCCGCCCACGATCACTCTTCCGAGGTTCCATTTTGTATGACCGCTGCTTTTAATGCCTTTGAGAGTTTTTACGGGTTGAAAAGAGGAGAGGACAAACGCGGGATAAAAACCTGAAAGCAAACCGGTAAAAACTAAAATACCAAGAATGCTTAAAACCATCCGACTACTGAAAAGGACGGCCAGAGAAAGAGATTTACTGGTCAGAGTATTGAAAAGCGGCAGACAGAGATATACCAAGACAATCGCTAAACACAGTGCGATCATCAAAACGACAATCGATTCACCTATAAACTGCCTGACAAGCTGATTTCGTGTAGAACCCACGACCTTCTTAATTCCGACTTCTTTAGCACGCGTGGCCGCATTGGCGGTAAGCAGGTTGATATAGTTGAAACAAGCAATCAGTAGGATGAGGACGCCAATACCAGAGAATATCAGCACGTAGCTGATATTTCCTTGAACCTGAATGTCATTGTCGATAAAACCCGAATAGAGATGGATATCTTTTAAGGCCTGTAGTGTGTAGACTGATGGACTCTCACCTTCAATAAAGGTTCGATTTTCTGCAACAAGAGGTGATAATTTCTTTCCAAACGAGGTTTGGGAAAAATTCTCCTGAACCAGAAGATAGGTAATGAAGTTCCGCCATCCCCAATGTGACACCCAATCTGATCCGAAAACCTGATCGGAGCCGGCCAGAGTGGCCAGGATGTTATAACGAAAGTGAGAGTTATGAGGAATTTCTTCCATCAACCCGGTAATTGTATAATCATGTTTATTTTCAAGTCTCAAAACTTTCCCGATGGGATCTTTCTCACCAAAATACTTATAGGCAATTGCTTCAGAAATCACAATGGAAAATGGGCGTTTTAACACTGTAGCCGGATTTCCCTTTTTTAACTTGAATGAAAATATTAAAAAAAGGTTGGGATCAGCATAGGAAAATTGTTTTTCAATAAATTGTTTCTCTTTATATTGAATCATACATTGGTCTCTTACCAGTATTCTGGCTGATCTTTCAATCTCCGGAAAATTAGTAATGACCATTTCAGAGACCTGAGGTGAAATATAGGGTCGATCATTTTCAAGGATGCGAAAAATCCGGTCTGAATGCTGGTGATAGCGATCAAAACTCAGTTCATCCTGGACATAAAGCATGAGTAAAATGCATACTGCCATCCCCACCAACAAACCAATAATATTAATAGACGAAATTGATTTGAATTTATGAAGATTACGCACAGCAGTTTTTAAATAGTATTTAAACATGGTAAACCTCCAAACGATATTTATCCGGATAGCACCATAGATTAATTTGAGGATTTGGAGCCAGAGCCATGCCTTTGCCCAAAAGGGTCCGAACTCTTCCACCAAATCTGCATAGGCCTCTTTTAGATCACCGGACCTCTCGAGATAGTAATCCTGGGAAAAGAGAAACCTAAGAATCCGCTCAGCCAGTCGAGGGACATCAGGATAGATCCTTTTCACTTCCCATTCTCCAAAGAAATCTCCGGAATGCCTGACCAAACCTGTTCGTGGGCTTTTTTTATTTTCTGCAGATTCCGTTTGCCGTCCGGAGTGACCTCGTAATAAAATTTGCTTTTCCCGCCCCGTCTGGCACTAGGATCGCCCTTTATTCTCCTGACATATTTTTTTCGGACAAGATTATCTAAAAGCAGGTATATGGAGGCAAAGGACCACTTATCGCCCATGTCTTGATAAATCTGCTTCCGGATGCTTACACCATACGCATTATCTTTGAGCTTAAGGATGGTCAGGAGAATAATCTCTTCATTGCGGGTCATGAATTTCAGCATGATTTTCTCCGATTAATATCTACGATGAATATTAATTTAGACGCAGTTTTTTTTGAAAAAGGTTACATATTTTTATCCGGGATGGATAAAAATTATGGGGCTTTGCTCATTGACAGGCGCAGAGGACTTAAAATCCCTCGGAGATTTGTGTGGCGCCAGCTGAGGATCTTCTGAACAAGGGGAAGGCCGATCAGCTTTTCCCGAAGCAGTAGGGAGAAGGCTTCCTGGATGATGGAACGGAAATAGCCATACTCTCGCTTAAACCGGTTTTCGTATTCTCTGAGAAACTCCTCTAAGTAATGAATGACCACTCGATAAAAACAGTGTGTTCCGGATGACGCTGGCGATAGATCCCTGCCATGGCAGGGAGGATGATTCACGAAATGGGCCAGAAAAGGGTTCAGGAATCAAAGGTCAAATCTCCCTGAAAATCACAATCTGGAACAAGACCCGCTTATCTGGATGGAATAAAATATCTTACGCCTTCCCCCACGTTCGTGCATGGGTTTTCCTTCACGTTTGACCAGCATCCCCTTTTTTACCAACCGATCCAGCGTGCAGTACTGCAAGCCGTAGTTCCAGTCATCTCCGGTGAGTTCCTGAATCTGTTTTTTGATGCTGACTCCATATGCCTTTCCCTGGAGCCGCAATATCGAAAGCAGAATGATCTCCTCGTTTTTTGTTCTTGTTATCATCGATTCGCATGTTATTTTTCTGCGGTCAGACCATGGAAGAGGTATAATGTATAAATGTTATTTTGATAAAGTTACTTAAAGGCGGATACTATTGAAAAAGAATTTAACAATTATTTTTGTCTCTTTTAGTGCCATCTTAATTATTTGTTTTATACTTCTTCTTATAAATCAAACAGTACAATTTATAAGTTTAGCATCCGGTATTCATCCAATCCTCGGTCAAATCGTAGGTTGGATATTAATAATTGTCTATCTCATTCTTACCATATTGCCGGTAATTATTTACCTGAAACTACCGGCAGTATTAAAACCACCAGCAGACGATTCCTCACCGGAATTCGACATTTTCATCCAAAAATTGTCCAGACGTCTGAAAAAAAACAAGTATTTGGAAGGATTTACAGTTTCCACCCCCAGTGAAATTGAAAAAGCCATAAAGGCGCTTAATAAAAAGGCGGAAATTCTTATCAAAAAGAATGCGACAACGGTTTTTTTAACAACCGCAATTTCACAGTCCGGGAGATTGGATGCCTTTACTGTCCTTATTGCTCAGGTAAGATTGGTTTGGCAAGTGGCGCATCTTTATTATCAACGGCCGAGTTTGCGGGAAATGATGCAGCTTTATGCAAATGTGGCGGGGACAGCTTTTATTGCCGGAGAGCTCAATGATATTGATATTTCACAACAGATTGAACCCATTATTACTAGTGTTTTGGGTGCCTCTTTAACCGGATCAATTCCCGGTATTACGAATGTAGCCGGAATTATCACAAACTCGCTGTTAACCGGATCGGCCAATGCATACCTGACGCTGCGGGTGGGGGTAATTACCAAGCAGTACTCTGGCAGTTTATTAAAGAAGGAAAGAAGTGTAATACGGCGCTCCGCCAGCCTGGAAGCAGCAAAAATGCTGAGCATTATTGTAATGAACTCTGCTGGTAATATCTCAAAATCAATCATTAATGCGGCCATTAAAAGTCCGGGTAAATTTTCCCGTGATGTGATTAAGTCCACCTGGGGAAAAATCTCGGGAAAGCAAAGTAACGACCCCGATTTTATCAAATAACCTTAATTTAAAAAATTAATTGACCCATTTTTTCAGGAGAATTGAATGGAAAAAATCAAGGAACTATATGTGGTCATTGAAAATCGTCCCAAGGCCACCGGAGAGATGCTTCAAATCCTCAAAAAAAGAATATTTCGGTTTATGCTGTAGGTATTTTTCAGGATAATGCCAGATTATACGTTTCAGACCCAAAACAGGCTTATCAGGTACTCCACAATAATCATTATATTGTGGAACAAAGGGAGGTTCTTCGGGTATTGCTTCCCAATCATCCGGGCGCTTTGATGGAGCTAATAATGAAATTAGGGAATGCGGGTATTAATATTCATTATCTTTATGGGGCATTGGAACCCAAACAACCAGGTGGTACCATCATTCTGGAGGTTGATAATCCGGCCCTAACCTTGGATATTTTTAAGAGCCATGAATTCTAAAAAGTATCGCAGTTAAACCAGCCGGGTCAATAACCACAAAATCACAATAATTCGCTAAAAACAGTCAAACACAAAGCCTTTAGATAGATTTTTCCCTCAAAATCCACAGAAAACAACCACCAGAGGTCCTCAGAAATATTCCCCCTGTGGGCATTGGAGTAAAACCGTAGTAGCGAATCATGACTTGTCCCTTATCGGGAATATGGGAGGTCACTCGGACGATGAATTCCAGATAATCCATCGACTCCTCCTGCAAGCCTTGCCTAAATCCTGATAGCAAACCTTCCCCTCTATCTCATCAAAGAAGAGCCGCTTCAAAGACAGCAGAGGGCGGATCATGTATTATCATGGAAACAGAAGAAATAAAGAATTTGAGGTTTAAAAAAATAAAGTAATACGGACGCAATAAGTTGTTATTTAATCCAATTATTATTATCCCTGTTCAACTCAAACTCAATGATATGCTCGGGATCGATCTTAACATATTCGATTTCAGGAGCATCACTGAAATCGTACATAACAGTGTCTCGTACATTATCCCATTCACGGACCTCTTCGCTGTCATCCACGAAGTGAACTAAGATCGTCACCGGGAACCTAAGAGATCCCTTTCGCTTAATCCACACTTTATCATCCTCCACCTTTTCCACTTCAAAATCGAGAGTATGCGTTGTCTTCATGTACTCATCCAAAAATCTCTTTAAATTCCTGCCGGTGAGTTCGTAGATCACCTTATAAAAATCCTCTGTCCCAGGATGCTTGAATTTCCACCTCTGGAAGAATGTTTTCATAACCGTACCCCAAACCTTGTCACCGAAGTAATTGTTCAGAGTGTGGAGCATCAACTCTGGTTTGCAGTAGGTGAAAGTGAAGTACTCATCGCCGGGACGGTAGAGCCAAGAAGGCTGAAGCACAGTCGCTGCCTTCGGCCTAACAAGATAATAATTCCTCTCATGTTCTCTGGCCGTTCTTGTCAGTCCCTCGTAATTTTTCAAGAGATATTTGCCATATCCGTACTCGAGCGCCTTGGTTGAAGCATAAGAGTTGATCCCTTCATCAATCCAGACATGGTCTGTCTCATTGTTGGCCACCATGCCCATCCACCAATTGTGGCCGAATTCATGGATAGTCAGCCATTCGATGTGCAGTTCGGAATCAGGAAGAGGCTCAGATTGGTAGACTTCAATCTTGTAATCCGCGTCGAAATTTCCAGTTAAGAATAAGGTAGGATATTCCATTTCTCCAGTATCCCTGTGTTTTGTATCGACCATCGTCACAATGGGATAGGGATATTGGCCGTAACGACTTCCGTAATATTCAAAGCAAACCTTTACAGCTTTGATGAAACGATCAGCAATCTCGACATGATCAGGCTGACACAAAAATCGTATCTCTGTGTCTTCAAAACGATCCCGGATCTCTATAAAATCGGGATCAGCACACCAAGCAAAATCATGCACATCTTCACAATAGTGACGTAATTTTTTCCATCCACTTCCGAGTTTTTCCTCCTCGATGCGAACCCCCGTTGCTCCGACGATATATTCCTCAGGAACTGTGATTGTCACATCAAAGACTCCGAAATCCGAGTAAAACTCGCCATTGCTGTGGTACTGGTGGCAGACCCAATGTCCATCCTCGTAAACACCAATCTTCGGAAACCATTGTGTCACACTAAAAAAGCGTTCCTCATATCCTGACCGTGATATAACAGATGGAAGTTTTGTCTCAAAGGTCATGGATATGGATAGTTCCTCACCAGGAGCTACCGGCTTCGGCAGCTTCACAGAGCAGGCTGTCTTGTCATGGGGATTGCCGTCATCCGGCTGGATGTAGATTATACGGGGAACCAGATCTGTGCCGTCAGGAAGACCCATCTTCAATACCCTGCAGTAGCCCCAGTGGCCGATGAGCTTTTCAGGAACCTCGGCCATCTCAGTCAGTAGAGAGCTACTCACGTCGCTGAAGGCATTCTGATAGAGATGGAACTGAAGTTCGTCAACAGGGTGGTCGGATGAGTTCCTCCAGATTAATATTTCATTTCCTGAAACGGTCTTCTTTTCCGGGTCGAGCCGGCAGTCGATGGTGTAATTTGCTATCCGTTTGCTCAGCGGTGGATCGAACATTTTCTGCTGCCCGAATAAAAGATACGGTAAGAGGAAGATCACTAGATAGAGTCTTTTCATCTTCTCCTCCTGTTAAGAGCGATGGGATCTGTAGCTCTAATTTATAAGTATTTCCTTTTTTTGCTAGCGACAAATCCTTCACCATTTTCCACAATTCCCACCCACTGACATGCTGGAATGAAAGTATCACAGTTAAACCTGCCGGGTCAATAACCACAAAATCCCAACAATTCGCAAAAAACAGTCTATCACACAGCCTTAAGATAGGCTTTTCTCTCAAAATCGACAGAAAACAGCCACCAGAGGTCCTCAGAAACACTCTCTTCTCTCCTCAGCTGCTATCAAGAATTCCTGGTGGACATTAAATCCTGTGTGGCGCCAGCAAAGAATCTTCTGCACAAGAGGAAGCCCGATGAGCTTTTTCCGAAGCAGCAGAGAGAAGAACTCCTGGATGATGGGACGGAAATAGCTAAAGAAGCAGAGAAGTTTGGAACCGGATATGACGCGATTTGACGGATTTTTTGAGAACAGAGGTCAATCGAGTTTTAAGAGCTTTGGGGGAATATTCCAGCCCTCCAATTTCAAGTAGGATTCCTCTCCTTCAAGATGCGCACCTTCAAATTCAACAGTCACATCCCTGGCCTTGCCTGGCAAGATGCTGAAATAGTTGTCGCTCCAGAAACTCGGGAGAATCTCTTGCCCTTCTCTCCCTTTACGCACACTCGGATTCACGAAAAACGCAAGAGTATCGGAGGCATTGGCCAATCTGATCCTGTAGATCCTTTTTTTTCCTTTTTCTATTGCTGTGATATTCACCTCCAGATTCACTTCGGGAAGCTTCTCGAGAGCAGCAAAATCATTGTTCTCAGCCAGCCAGTATAAGTTCTCTGAGATACAATTTTCTTCGTTGTCTTTTAACTGAAGATCCAAGAAGCACACGGTGTCACTGAAATCTTCAGGAATCTCAACCTGGAACACCTCGCAAGAAGAACCGGAATCGACCTCGACACTGGCCTTATCTGCCCAGATCTCCTTCATATCTAAGGTATACACAGTGGCTGTTGCTAGGAGCCCTTTTTGGGATTCGAAATGATGATTGATGACAGCTACAGACAAGTCATCAAGATTTAGCTGGATGTGCAGGGCCTCATTCGCTCTTTTCACAAAATAATATCCCGCATGCGGACGCAGATACCAGTCGTAGAGCTGCCAGATCACGCTTGGCCAGGCCGGGTTTGTCTTCCACAGCAGTACGCCCGCAGTATGTTCCATGCCATGGTTCACGGCCTCAAAGATGGCGCGATAGCTCTCTGCATTCACCAATTGAGCTTTTTGGGCATAATCTTTGAAATCGCTCGGTTCCCCATAACGCTCCCGGATGGCTTGATCATAGAGACTGAATTTGCCATTCCCCTCACACGCATCATGATAGCCCCAGGTATGGTTGAGAGGAAACCTCACATCGGGATCAGGTGTCAGGTCGGGAAGGAATTTCTCCAAGCTTTCCCAGTGAGGAAAAGAGGGAAGGCCCACTTCGTTCTTGAAGACCCAGTCTTTTCCCGCTTTGACCTTTTTGTAGTATTCGCTCGGATCGATCCAGTGATAGGGGCCTCCGGAATAGGAGCCAGCTTTTGCGTTGTCGGGCCAGGAAAGCCCCCAGTCTTCGGGAGGTTCTCTGTAGCCAGAGGAAGGGAGAAAGGAGCGAGTTCCATCCAATTTGGCGAGTATTTCATTGCGCAGGGGAACATAGATCTCTTCCCGCGGATATCCTTCATTCCCCGCGGTCCATACGAGAAGGCTCGGATGATTGCGCAATTTTTTCACGACATCGGTCGCATTTTTCAGGAAGACATCCTCCTCGAAGGGATAATCCTGACTCCCTTTATCCCAGGTTCCCTGGCAATCGCCCGTGATCCAGAAATCATGCCACACGAGCAATCCAAGCTCATCACAGATCCTGAAAAATTCTTCAGGAGGAGTCACCCCACCACCCCAGATCCGAACCATATTGAGGTTGGCCTCCTTGGATAGCCGGAGCTTATGGGTGAGCTTTATTGCATCGCGGTTGAGCATCATATCCGGAACCCAGGCGCCCCCCTTTATCAGTATCTTCTGCCCGTTCACAAAAAAATCACGACGAAGCCAGTCCTCCACCTCAGTCACCTCACTCCCCACTTCTCTAATTCCAAAGTTGCACTGTTCAATGTCGGAGATCTCTCCCCCCAGATCAAAGGACAACTCCATCTCATAAAGATCCTGAGAGCCGGATCCATTGGGCCACCAGAGTTTTGGATCGTGCACAGATAATTCTTCATAATCTTCTTTATCCAGATGGATCAAAATCCTTTGTTTTGGTGCAAGTTCCACATTCTTTTTCAAGATTATGTTTTGGCCTTTGAATGTCTTAGGATAGATTTTGGCGATCAGCACACCCCTCTTTTCTGAAACCGATAGATTCACCGCTTCTGCGGAAATCGACAAATGGGCTTTATCCACTTCTGGCAGTGGCAGATCCGTGATGATGTGGGGATGCCGGATGTCCACAGGTCCAGTTGCTGAGATGAACACATCCTGCCAGATACCCATATTTCTGTCGCGGACAGCAGGTATCCAGTCCCATCCGACGGAGCTCTGCATGGTGACATTCTTGCCGATATCTCCGGTCGGCCCTCCATTCAGGCCAAAGGAACCAAAAGCCTTGAGTTGTGGCTCGCCAGGTAGACCGGGATAGTCAAGCGGATAAATTTTTATGGCTAGAGTATTCACGCCTTCGATGTGTGAGGACCCAGTGATGTCGAGGGCCCAGCGTCCGAACATCCCTACGACCTCTTTAGAATTAGCGATCAAGTGGCCATTTAACCACACATCTGCCCGGTAGTTTATGCCCTCGATGTTCAGCCATATCACCCTTCCTGTATATGCCTCAGGCAAACGGAACTGCGTCCAAAACCAATAGGGGTCTGACCAGGGATTACGGCCATCGGGCAAATGGCTGAATTTAGCCAAATCATATGAATGGTTGAAGTCATCCGAGGCATCAGGGATCTTCATGTTGTTCAAACCCACATAGGGATCAGGATACACTCCATTCTGCACCAAGGCTGTTAAAACAGTTGTGGGAACGCATGTTTTGTAAAAACCCACTGTCTCAAATGTATTGGAGGAAACAGATTGGCCGGATTCCTTTATCCAAAAAGAAGATCTCATTAGCCAGTTTTTCCTCAGATAAATCATTTTTTCACTCGATAAAACCGAAGAGACGGTGCCCGTCATAAAAATCACGACAGATAAAAAAAGGAGCTTTTTATTGCACATTATAAATATAAGATCCTCCTGTCATTTTGATCTTCTCCTAAGAATTCTAATGAACTCATTTCCTTAAATCAACACAACTCACTCAAACTTGGATCTACAAATATCAACTTGTTAAGCGCATGAAGCTTAACAATAGCGGTATTGGCCCAAGACTTCACCGCTCAAACCTTCCGGACTGCGCTTTATAAAATTAAATGTTTAAGATTTTGTCATTTGACATTTTATGCAGGGGATATGATACATTACAGCGGGACAGAGATATGGCAATCAAGATTAAAATTCTTTCACACGGAATAACAGCAACAACAAAAAAGGGCGCTCTATTGGCTGACATATTAATCGAGACAGGCATCGACCTCAGCTTGTACTGTAACAAAAGAGGATTATGTGGGAAATGTTTTGTTGAAATTGTGAAAGGACATCTTCCTCCTCTCGAAGCTCGCGAGAAGGCGTTTCTCAAATTGAAACATATGAGCGAACGCTACAGGCTAGCCTGCAAATACAAAATTACAGGGGATATCGAGATAAAAATCCCAGACGATTCTATCCTCCAGAAAACTACTGTTCTGGAAACGGGAATACAATTCCCTCTGGTGGTAAAGCCTGCTGTTAAAAAGTATTATCTCGAGCTTCACAAACCCGATTTGCAGCACCCCTATTCATTACTGGAACTCATCCAAAGATATTTTCGAAAGAAAAATTTGGACATATCCCTAGATGTGCTGAAAAAGATCCCGAATGTGATCGAGAAAAACAACTATAAAATAACTCTAGTCGTCTTCAGAGATAAAGAAATTTTGGCTGTCGAACCAGGCGATACGACTGACAAAAATTTTGGCCTGGCCGTGGACATCGGTACTACTACCCTGGTTGTAGAATTAGTCAACATGAACACGGGGAAAAGAGTCGACTCGCAGACCTCCAATAACAGCCAGATAAAATTCGGTTCGGATATTGTTTCAAGGCTTTCTTTTGCCTACATGGAACCCCAGAATTTAGGCAAATTGCAAGAAGAGATCGTAAATTCCTTATCAAAAATGATAAGCCGCCTTCTCAATAAAAACAAAATAAAACCTCTCTATGTTTACGAAATTGTTTTAGCTGGGAATGCACCCATGAACCACTTTCTCCTTGGAATTCCAGTGAAGAGCCTGGCTGTTGCACCCTACCATGCTGCATTCAGCACTCTGCCGGAACTTTCTGCGAGGAAGATCGGAATCAAGATAAACACAAATGGGAAAGCGTATGTTGTACCGAACATCAAGAGTTTTATAGGAGGCGACATCTCTGCAGGCCTGTTGGCATCGAATTTGGCCAACCGGAACGGAAACTACCTTTTTATCGACCTTGGCACAAATGGAGAGATCGTATTAAAAATAGGAAGGAGATTCATCGCCACATCGACGGCCGCTGGTCCTGCTTTTGAGGGAATGAACATCAACTCTGGAATGCTGGCTCTTCCCGGAGCCATCTATAGAGCTGAAAAGAAAAAACGATTGATCCTGCACACCATTGAGAATATGCCTTCGAAGGGAATCTGCGGCACGGGTCTCATCGACTTGGTTGCTATTTTTTTGGATCGAGGGATAATCTCTTCAAAAGGAAAAATCACCCATAAGAACAGAAAAATTCCCATCACGAAAAAAATTGATATTACACAGAAAGACATTCGGGAAATACAGCTTGCCCTGGCAGCTATTAAAAGCGGCATCCAAATTATGCTCGAAAAGTATGGCCTCGAAACGGATAAGCTTGAAGGAATTTTTATTGCCGGCGCGTTCGGAAACTACTTGAACATCCAAAATGCAATGACTTTGGGACTCTTACCTCCAATTGATCCAAAAAAAATCGTCTTCATCGGGAATTCCTCTTTAGCCGGAGCAAAAGCATTGTTGCTCTCAGAAAAAGCTAGAAAAACGATTGAGACCTTGATTCAAAAAATTCAGCATGTGTCTCTAGCTACAAACCCTAAGTTCCAGGAATATTTTATTAGCGCCCTGGATTTCGGATGGAGAAACCCTGCAGACTTAGAAAATCCATAATTGACAAGGAAGAAACGAATTCCTGGGACACGGCCCCATGCGTTTAGGAAATTGATCCTCCCTTTTTACCGGAGGACAAAAAACCGATACACAGGCAATCGTTGACATTCAAGAGGATTTTGAAGAAAATGAACATCAAACATAAAATATACAGGTTTAGACCATGACGGATAAAAAACAGCTTGTTTGGATTCCCTTATTTTGGGGATCACTTTGGGGATTGGCTGAGGCCACTATGGGCAATCTCCTCCACTGGACACTCATCCCAGGGATCGCTGGTTTTATGATGTTTCCAATAGGATTAGTATTCATGGTGAAGGCATTCAACAATTCAGGCAAATTATCTACCATCTTCCTGACTGCTCTTGTGGCGGCGAATATAAAAATGGTGGACCTCCTTTTTCCGGCTCACAACCTGTTTGCGGTGATCAATCCAGCGATAGCTATTTTATGCGAATCCGTAGCAGTGATGTTGGTCTTTTCTATGAAAGGTTTCAAGCAAACCCTATCCCGATTTGGTTTTATTTGGGGAATGGCCTTCGTCTGGCGTTTGGTTTATGGAGTTGGAACACTTTCTCTCGGATTCATTTTCCCTGCTCACAGCTTCTTTCAACAGGCAAATGTCCAGATTATTCGGTTTTTTCTCATTGACAGTTTTGCCAATGCAATTTTGATTTATGTTTTCTATCATACGATAACGTTACCTGTGTCCGGTCTTTCGCAACACATCCGAAGACATTCAGCTATTTATACAATCGGAGTTCTTATTACTGCCGTTGTAGTGGAATTACTCGTATGATGAGTTGAATCGAGACGGAATAATCCTGTCTATCAAATGCCATTTCATCTGAGAAATGGACACCCTTTGCCTTTGGTAATGCCCAGCACACGATTATGGTGGAGGTGGAGAAAGCCTAAAATCAGGATAATTAAGGAAATTTAAGTATAATTAGGTAAATATGAAATAGTAATAAGTCAAAATATCGAAAAAATGGCTAAACAGTTTGCATTCTACTTCAACTCGAGCCAGTGCTCTGGTTGCAAAGCCTGTCAAATGGCTTGCAAGGATAAACATGACCTGGGAGTCGGTCTGATCTGGCGACGTGTTTATGAGATATCAGAGGGAGACTGGGAAAAACGTGGAGGCGCTTTGATCCGTTGTGTCAGGATGCCCTGCATAAGCTTTCACTTCCTATTCATGTAACAGCCTGCAATTCAGGGTGTGAACTTGTTCTTTTGTTTCAGGAAATCTTCATAATCTTTTCTTGTGTTGAGATTTTTGAACCAGGCATTCTCTCCCATGGGGACATGCTGAACTTTACAGCGTTCAAATATAGGGAGGAGAGAGAAAACGCCTTCATCCAGTAGCTTTTCCATTTCGGGGAGTACGACTTTGGTATAAACAGCAAAGAGGGGTTCCTTCCTGCCCCCTGGAGAGATGGGAAGAGCAATATCGGAATGTTCAGCTTCCTGGATGAGCCTTTGCAGAAAGCCAAGGTCGATATCTGGAATATCACAGGCGATGACAAAGCTTTTTTCATTCTTCGTGGCCTGCAGCGCTGTTTTAATCCCCATCATCGGTCCTTCGCCCGGCTTCTCATCGACGACCAATCTCCTTTTCAGGAAAGCAAATTTTTCTTTGCTGGAAACGCTGATCAAGACTTCGTCAAAATGATCCTCTAGCTGTTTGAGGATATGTTCGATGATGGTTCCCTCGGGTGCGGGAAGCAATGCTTTATCCCATTGCATCCGCCGGCTGCTCCCACCTGAAAGCACGACAAGGCTGAGAGGCTGGCCATTACAGCGAAAGAAGTCTTTCATAGTCCCATAATAATCCGTGTTTCAAAAAAAGCAACAACCACATTGACATAGTCTTTGAACCCGCCGATAATTGGATTCCCACGGTTCCATGATTAAGATGCGTGCAATATACGATCTCAAACACCTTATTTTGCCAGTATATCCCAACCTTATCGAACGGATCAGACAGTTGATTGAAGATTCGGAGAGACAGTTTTCTCAGGACAGGGATAACGAAAAGGAAAATGTCGATAGTTTCTTATGGGAACACACCATCCATGTGGCCGCAATTGCTCGGAAGATCGCACTCGCTGAAGACGTGAACGCTACAGAAGCAGTGATTACCGCTCTCTTCCACGACAGTGGCAAATTCCTTGGAGGACATTACCATTCTGATGATATCCCCGAGGAAGAGAGGGCCGCTCATTTTGCGGAAGAAGTTTTGACTGAAGAAGGCATGGACAAAGAAAAGATAGATACAATTACCTCTTCTTTGACTGCCTTGTACAACGAGAAGCAGTCGCCCAGCAGAATAACCGATGTCGTGCACGATGCGGATTTCTTGGCAAAATTCGGTTATCTTGGTGTTGCTAATTTTTTCGTTAAATCGGCATTGCGGGGACAAAACCTGTACAAAACCCTCATTTCTTCTTTGAGTAAAGAATTAACATACGCTGCCACACTGAAAGACAACATGCGGACAGCTACAGGGGAAAAAATGGCAGAAAAAAAAAGTGTGGCAACCCTGGATTATTACAGAGGGCTCCTCGATGAGCTTCGAGAGGCAGGAATCGCTTTTTTTAAAATCATAGAAGAGGTTTTTCCCTGCCCCAAAAATCCCAATAAAATTTTGACTCTTCGAATGGCTGTGCCAGAGGTTTGCCCTGATTGCAGCAACGAGTTATCGATGAGTTTTACGAGCCAAACACAAACAAAGTGCGAACAATTATCAGCGAAGATCCATTGTGTACACTGCTCGAACCACTACCAAATCTCTTTCTGCCTCCCAGAAATTGCTCAATAAATTCGTTGCGACTTCCTTAGAAGTAGATTTTTCCCACTAAAATCGTGGCTTTAAGATGTTTTTTTTATAAAAAACTGGGGTTAATCACTTTATTATCAATATGATAGTGTGGCCCGTCCCCAATAAAAACAGGAGAACTCAGGCGCACCATCATCACAGATGCTGTCCCTAATACGACAGAAAGCATCAGGAAAGAATGCTTAAAACAAGAAGGGAAACAATATAGATGCCATCTCCCCTTTTCATGGGATAAAAATTGGACACACAACCTCCCTAAAATTTTAAAACATTTTTATTTGGATGCGCGTGGCAGATGCATAGGCTTCCGGGGCAACTTTTCCTCACGCATAGCAGCATGGTAGACAAAGCTCGCCATGACAATAGCGGATTGGATAAGATCCTCAGGAATGCAATGGTCGTAAACATCCTGGTTCGTATGATGGATTTTTGTCCCATAATCGATTTCATCCTGGATGAATTGGAAGGCAGGCAATCCAACTCTCACCGTTCCGTAATCGCTCCGTCTCGCATCGCTGGGCTCGATCAGAACGCCCACACCCTCAGAACGGAAAAAATCCTCACGCTCCACCCAGGACAATTCTTCTTTTAATTCCTCTTTTTTTTCCGGCCTTATGGGGACAGGCGTTTCGGCAAGTTTTTTCAGATCATGATCTCAATCAGACCTGATTCATCAAGAACTACCCATGAGATTAGTTATTATCAATATATCAGGCTTGATCGCCTCAAGCAAATACTCAGATCTCATGCGGTGTTCCCACCAGAAATAGGTTTCTTTTCGCCTTCCCAAGAACTTAGGATATAGAACGCGCAAATCAAGCTAATCCACTGTAAACCCGATCTTCAGGGTCACCTGCCAGTATGAAACACTCTTGTCCTCGATATATCCCCGAGAATCAATAATCTGAAACCATCGCATGTTGTGAACGGTTTCAGCAGCTTTAGAGATGGCGTTCTTGACAGCATCTTCCATGCTGACTTTTGAGGATCCAGTCAGCTCGATCGCTTTGTAGACATGTTCATCCATCGTTATCTCCTAAAAAAATTGGAAAGGCATTATAACACAACTCGAGCTTTTTTAAGTCAAAGGCACTGATATCTGACCATCGGAATGGGATAACGAAACCTTATTTGCAAAAATTGCGTACTATATAGAAAAGAGATCTTTCGTAAACAAAGGATGGTGGTATGTGAAGCGTGTCGCGATTGTTCTTATTATAATGTTCGCTTTTTTAATTATCCAAGGACAGGTCTTTGCTCAAGAAGATGAGGAGGAGGAAGAAGGGAAAAAATACGCTGTAAATCTATCCCTTTGGTACCCGGTCAGCATCAATAAAACTAAACACGATACAGTCAATCTGAACCTCACGCTTTTATATAGCCGAGTGGGCTATGTGTATGGGTTGGACCTGAGCCTTATTGGTTCTTCTATTACCCACGATCTGGAAGGAGTGCAGATATGTGGCCTTGCCGGTGTTGTGGGGGATACCGGAAGAGGCCTGCAGCTCTCCCTTATCTCGAATGTTACCGGTGAAAGTTTCACCGGCGGCCAAGCAACAGGCCTGGTCAATATTGTGGGCAACGATTTTACTGGAATTCAGTTTGCAGGCCTCATGAATATCACAGGAGAGAGAGGATCGGGAATCCAGGCATCGGGTCTATTTAATATTGTCGGTGAAAATTACTCAGGAATACAGCTCTCTGGCGGATTCAACATCAGCGGAAGTGACTTCACCGGACTTCAAGCCGTCGGCCTCTTCAACATAGTGGGAGAAAACGTTGAAGGCGTTCAGGCTGCCGGTCTCTTCAATGTCACAGGAGGCACTCTACGCGGGCTCCAGGTAGCTGCATTCAACATAGCCGCTAATTCCGCAGGTGCACAAGTCGGGATTATCAATGTCGCCGGCGAAACGAAAGGAATCCAACTCGGCCTCGTGAACTACACCAAAGAAGAGAACACAGGAATTCCCATCGGCCCAGTCAACCTTGCCAGAAACGGAAGAATCAGGGGGATTGCCTGGGGAGGAAGCCATGTGGCTGTGACAGGGGGAGCCAAGTTCCAGATCGACCGCCTGTTTTCTCTGCTCACCTTGGGTGTTGGGAATCTCAACGACAACATTAGCGAATCCCTGACGTATGGATTTCACTATGGCATGGCTTTTCCTGTAGGACGCTTGACATTCAATCCGGACATCGGATACCGCTACAGGGATAACAAACCTCTGTTTAAACATACCAAAGAAGAACCTAATCAGCACATGCTGGAAGCACGTCTTATTATGGGGATTCCTTTATCAGAGAACCTGTCTTTGATGTTGGGTGCAGGACTCACACGGATTTTTGACTGCGGCAAACACATCGATACAGGAGACACATCTCCTCTTTTCGTCGCAGGATTAGAGTTCTTTTAGACAAATTCCATCGCAGGAATATTAAACTGATTGTTATCATGTTATAATCTAAAAAAAAATAAAGAAGGGGACAACCTTATGACTAAAAAGGAAAAAGACATCTTCGAGGAGATCGGAGACAAGATCAAAGAACTGGGTAAAGAGATCAAACCGCATATCGACAAAGCGGAAGAAAAATTCACTGGTTTTGACAAGGCTGTCGAGCCCTCCCTTGAAGAACTCAGTACTAAGCTGAGAGAGTTGAGCAGCGTCTTCAAAGGGCCAAGCGGCGACTTATCCAAGCGAATGAAAAAATGGGGCGCTTCGGTCAAACCCGTGCTCGAAAATATGGGAAAGAGCATTAAAGAGTGGAAAAACACGGGTAAAAAACCCAAAAAAGAATAACCTCAAACTCCAGTCAACACAAGTCAACCAAACAAAAGGACGATATTGTGTTTTATTCCTGTTTGACATATTATCGATGAGGTTGGTGCACCACCATGAAATGTCCCCAATGTCATTCTGACAATCCGGACGCCTCACAGTTTTGTGGGAACTGCGCGTCTGTATTGAATCCGGAAAAACTCGTCTCTTTAACAAAAACCCTGGCCACGCCGGTTCAGACGCTGAAAGAGGGAACCCTTTTCGCCAATAAATATCGAATTATCGGCGAGATCGGCCGGGGCGGAATGGGAGTGGTACTAAAGGCCGAAGACACAAAGCTCAAACGGCTTGTAGCTTTGAAGTTCTTGCCGCCCGAATTTATGCACTCCCCGGAAGCCCGGGTGCGGTTTATCCGGGAGGCACAGGCTGCCGCTGCTCTGGACCATCCGAACATCTGCACGGTCTATGAGGTCGAGGAACAGGAATGCCAGGTTTATATCGCCATGGCCTTTATCGATGGAAAGAATCTTAAAGAAAGGGTTGCCCAAGAACCGTTCAAAATCGAAGAAGCCATGGATGTCGCCATTCAGGTTGCCGAAGGGCTGGAGGAGGCGCATCGCAAAGGGATCATCCACCGCGACATCAAGCCAGCCAACATTATGCTCACCGATAAAGGCCAGGTCAAGATCATGGATTTTGGGTTGGCCAAACTGGAAAGCTCCGGAGATCTCACAAAGACGTCCACCGTGATGGGGACAGTCGCCTTCATGTCACCCGAGCAGTCACTGGGGAAAAGAGTGGATTTTCGCACTGATATCTGGTCTTTTGGATGTTTGCTCTTTGAAATGCTGGCCGGCCAGGGCCCTTTCCAGGGAGGACACGAGCAGGCAGTATTCCAGGCCATTGTCCATGGGGATCCACAACCCATCGCGGCTTTGAGACAAGATATACCGGCCAAGCTCGAAAAGATCCTGTGGAAGTGCCTCCAGAAAGACCCTCGGAACCGTTATTCCAACGCTGGAAGCCTGATCGAAGAACTCAAGACTGTGGATCTACAGGATATCGTCACATCGCCATCTCTGCCTCCCCAAAAACAAGCTCCGTCCATCGCCGTCCTCCCCTTTACAGACATGAGTCCTCAAAAAGACCAGGAGTATTTTTGTGATGGCATCGCTGAAGAATTGATCAATGCTCTCTCGCACCTCCAGGATCTGCGAGTTGTCGCCCGGACTTCGGCCTTTGCATTCAAGGGGGAAAAAAAGGATATTCGAGAAATTGGAGAAAAGCTGAATGTCCAGACTGTCCTAGAAGGAAGTATTCGAAAAGCTGGCAATCGATTGCGGATCACAGCTCAGCTTATCAATGTCGAGGACGGCTTCCATCTCTGGTCGGAGCGGTTTGACCGAGACGCTGTCGACGTATTCGCCATCCAGGACGAGATCTCCTTGGCTATTGTAGAGAGTCTTAAGGTCACTCTCCGCGTTGGAGAGAAAACAGCCCTCAAAAAAAGGTCGACCGACGACCCGGACGCTTACAACCTTTACCTGAAGGGGCTTTACTTTGCCGCCAGGCCGGACACCGAATCCCTCGATAAGGCCCTCAATTTTTTCCGGGAGGCCCTTGAAAGGGACCCGAATTTTTCCCAGGCACACTCGGACATGGCCAGAGTTTTCGGTAGTTTCGCTGCTATGAATCTCGCCTCTCCAGCCGAGATGTGGCCTAAAGCCAAAGCAGCCCTACAGAAGGCCCTTAGCCTGGATGAAGATCTGGCCGAGGCGCATGCTCAGATGGCATTTATGACCTTTTGGTCTGAATGGGATTGGGACGTCTCCGAAAAAAGTTTCGGACGGGTCCTGGCACTCAATCCAGGCGATGCATTTTCTCATGGCATCTATGCTTGGTTCATGCTCAGCCAAAAACGTTTCGATGAGGCCATCCGCGAAGTCAAGAAGGCGCTTTCTCTGGATCCGCTTATGCCTCTCTATTACGCCTGGTCAGTGGGCCTCCATACGGCCACAGGTCGGTATGATGATGCCATTCAAGAATTTGCCAAAGCCATGGAAATCGATCCAAAGCTCGGTCTGGCATACTTCCATGCCGGGTGCGCTTATGCCTTGAAGGGAGAGTACGACACGTCAATCGATACTTTGGAGAAAAGCGCGGAATTCGGCGTCTATCCAGGATGGGCAGAAGCAATTATAACGCTTGTATATTTGAGAAAGGGTGAAAAAGAAAAAGCCGCCCGTACCTACCAGGAACAACTCGCAAAGATAGAAAAGAATGCCCCCTCATTTGTTAGCCTGGCTTGGCAGGCCGCGGCCTTAGAGGATTTCGATTTGGCCTTCAATTTTTTCGACAAAGCCTACAAGACGAGGGATATCCTGATGCCTTATATTCATGTTTACACGGATCTCTTCGTTCCGGAACTGTTAAGCGACCCGCGGTTCAACGATTTGCTGGTAAAAATGAAGTTAGTGGATTGATCGAAAGGGATCTCCTAACTCACACTTTGGAAAATTTCCTTAGAGTCTCTGCATAACATAGAATACAGAGCCATACCAAGCGGAATACTTCTTGTAGAGGTCAATCTCCTCCTGCTCGGAATCGAGTATCCTAAGCGCTTCTAAATCATCTTTGTATTTAGCCTTGAGCTTAGTTATGCGCTCTTCGAGCGGATAATAGTATTCCTCCCACCATGCGTCCTCGGGTAATGGGAAATGACCAAGAACCTTGTATCCACAACGGGGAATGATCTCCAGATTATTTGGGATGGTTGTTATTCCAGGATACATCCTCTTCCAGTAGTCAGCAATTTCTTTGCGGGGATCGGACTTCAGCCAGGTCATCTCGTGGACGACGAGAAACCCGTGGGATTTGATGAAACGCCGCCATTCCTTGAGTCCCATCTCAAAACCGATGATGTAAATAGAGCCCTCAGACCAGATGATATCGAAACTCTCCTCAGGAAAATCCATCATGAACATGGATCTATTCACTGCCTTCACGCGTTCGGAAAGGCCTTGCTTTCTGATTTTCTCTTCAAGCACATCAAGGTAAGACTGGTGGTTATCCAGACCGGTAACAAATCCACAGCTTAACCGGGCAAGCTCCATGGTCGGCCCTCCGGGGCCGCATCCAATATCCAAGATTTTCGGTTTATCCAGCTCGGGCAACATTTCGAATGCCTTACGGGTGTAATCATTCCTCCCTGGCCCCTCCCTAGGAAGCCCCTGATGGATCTCAAAGAAGATGTCTTTTCTCATTCGTCAGCTTCCTCAGGCTCCATCGGCCTCAAAGCAACTTTATCACCCTGAAGAATCATAATCTCAAAAATAACACAAGAGAGGATTATTGTTAAACTTTTACGAGGTCATGATAAAAAAAATTGAACCAAATGTGGAGAAAAAACGTATAAAGGAATAAATAATGTTTGTAATTGTGAATTTTGTAATTTATAATTCAATTACGTTCGAAAATATTCGCTAAAAAAAGGAGGGAGCACATGACAGCTGCAAGAAAAATCATCGCCTTGCTGATTATCATTTTTATGGGAATTCCCATCCTGTTTGGGGTTATCTGGTTCGTGGGATTGACCAAAGCGACTGTTTCCCCTGAATTTCTCACGGACCTTCCGCGGGAGATCATCGCAGATGTCCCGGAGATGGCTGAAGAGATCTTCACAGAGGCACAGTCAGAAAGAGTGATCACCAACGAAAATACCCGAGTTTGGTTCCGGGCGGCAGCCGAGGCCGGAGTGACACCCATACATGTGATAGAAGAAACCGGCCTTCAGGACTGGCTCCGGAATGAATTGTCTGAAACACTGCGTGAGACGGGAGAAGTGCTCCGCGGTAAAAGGAGACCGAAGACTATCGTTCTGGACCTCCGCCCCCTTAAAGAGATTCTACTCCGCGATGACATCGACAGGTATTTGATGAGGATCCTGGAGCAACTTCCCCCTTGTAACGAGGAGGGAACACAAGCCTGGATGGAGATTGCGAATGGGGATTGGGAAGATGAAATGCCTCCCGCCTGCCGGCCAGACTTGAATATCGCCCAAGAGATTTTAAAGTACGAGCGCATCGAAGCCGTAAGCGAGATGGAGGAGGAAATCGAGATATTTGAGGATGTCCGCTTCATCCCATTCGGCATTTCTCGTGTCATCACATGGTTTTCATACTCCCTTTTCCTGATACCAGCCTTTTTTATTTTTATCGGCGCCCTTATTGCCGCCACATCCCCGGCCAGCTTCTTCCGGTGGACCGGTGTCTCCATCCTTTTTGCAGCCATCCCCGCTCTTTTGCTCTCTTTCTTTGTTAAGTCCGTCTCTCTCTGGGCACTTAACTTTGTTCCCTACTCTTATTCCCATGCCGAGACATGGTCTGCGGAATTGAACGATTTGGTCCTTGAAAAGATAAGCTGGATCCCGGTGAAAATCATCGAGTTTCTTTTTTCTCCGGTGGTTGCCGTATCTGGAACCGTCTGCATCATCGGACTTGTGATTTTTGTGATCTCTTTTATGGTTCGCGACCGGATCCAAACCAGGATTGTCGAAAGACAGATTGTTGCCCCTGCGCCCGAGGCTACAGAAAAACCACCACAAACCGAAGAAAAACCAGGTGAGGTCGCGGAAAAACTGGCTGAAAAAAAGGCCGTACAGGCAGAGGTTACGGATAAAGAGCCGAAAGAACTTAAATCCGAAGCTGAAGAATCCCAAGAAAAAACCCCAGAATCCAAAAAAACTATAGAAACAGAAATCGATTCAGAGGAGCCTGATAAAAAAGAAGAGTAACTGCATTCTCCTGGAGATATTTATTTAATTTCCCGTCATATATGTGAACTGGTTTTATTCCACCTCGTCAAGAGCTCGTTGGATGGCCTCATCAAAGGACACGGGGTGAATATCGGGAAAAAACCGCTTGGCGTTATCATTCTGGGCGATCGTCTCCGAGCGCAATCCTTCAATAAGAGCACTGGCAATCCGATAAGGAACCGAAGTCAGCATCACAAGCCAGTAGGAAGAGAGCTTCGGGGTGAAAACTGGAACGGGAATGATAAGCCTTCTCAGGCCCATGAGCTGCGCTGTCCTATGAAGCATGTCTTTAAAGCTCATTTGCTCAGACCCGATGTCCACGATCTGATTGGATTTCCCCTTGAGATCTTTCGCTTGTGATAAATACTCCAAGACATCTGAGACAGAGATAGGCTGTGTTCGTGTGTGCACAAACCGCGGTGTGATCATAAACGGGAGTTTTTGGACGAGATTCCGAATGATCTCAAAGCTTGCACTCCCGGACCCGATGATGATGGCAGCCCTCAAGAATATCGTCTGGATCAAATCGGGCTTTGCACTGAGGATCTCTCCAGTCTCGATACGACTGAGCAGATGTTTGCTCGCTGTCTCCTTTATTCCCAGCCCACCTAAATATACAATCCTTTTGACTCCCGCACGGATGCAGGCCTCGCGGAAATTTGTGGCGATGGTTTTGTCCAACTCTTGGTAATCAGCCTTAGCTCCCATCGAATGGATCAGGTAATACGCAACATCGATCCCTGAAAGCGCCTCAACGAGCGATTCCATATTAGTTGCATTGCCCTCAAAAATCTCCAGTTTGTCCGATGGGGCAAACTGGACCTTTTTCTTATTTCTGACAAAAAGCCTGAGTTGAACACCAGGGTCTTCGAGAAGCTTGGCTGCAAGCCGTCTCCCAATGTATCCCGTAGACCCTGTTAAAAGAATGTTAATATTTCCCTCCATCATTGGCTTGGACTATCATACCATAAAGCCAATACAAGAGAATTGGTAAATCTTTTCTTATATGGTATCCTGCCAGAGACAGGAAGTTCTGAGATGATTCGAGAGGCCGCAAAGAGGTTTGTTTTCGTCACGCTTTCCTTATTTTTCTTCTCTAATTTTATATTCCCACAGACTTTCAGTCATAAGGGGATGTTTGCCGGTTGGCTCATGGGAAAATTCGAGGAGAAGGTGAATCCTCAGCTCGGCTTCCGTTACATTCCTGAATTCGGATTTGATACAACACTTTCCGAAAAATACACACTGGACGCAGAGCTTTCTCTCAATCTCTTCGGATACGCTCGGTTTTCTTCCCTGACTGATATCTCAACTGATGGCAAAATCGATCCCTACAGGCTGTGGGCCCGTTTTTCCTCCTCTCAGTTTGAGGTCCGTGTTGGTCTTCAAAAGATCAACTTCGGCTCCGCCATGCTGTTCCGCCCGCTGATGTGGTTCGACCGCCTCGACCCACGCGACCCTCTCCAGCTCACAGACGGTGTATACGGACTATTGATGCGTTACTATTTTGTCAACAACGGCAACATCTGGCTATGGGGACTTTACGGGAACAAGGACCCTAAGGGGCTGGAAGTCGTCCCTACAAAGAAGGACGCTATAGAATTCGGCGGCCGCATTCAAACACCTCTCTGGACCGGCGAATTGGCTTTCACCTATCATCATCGCAGTGCCGATTACAGCGAGGTTCCCCTTCTTGGTCCTTATCTTTCCGATTCCACCATCCCGGAAAACAGGTATGCTCTGGATGGCAAATGGGATATCGGCGTCGGATTCTGGTTTGAAGGAACCCTGATCCATAAACAGATCGAAAAATCCTTCAATCCCTATCAAAAAGCACTGACAGTTGGCATGGACTATACCTTCGGCTGGGGAAATGGACTGAACATCCTAGGGGAGTATTTTCTCTTCGAGGCGAGTCGAGAAGTTTGGAGCTCTGGCGAGGGCATTCACTATGCTGGTCTTTCTCTGAACTATCCTCTGGCATTGTTGGATACGATCGGTCTTATCTTTTTCTACGATTGGGACAACAATGACCTCTACAGCTTTGTCAACTGGAGGCGGACCTATGACCGGTGGAGCCTGAACGTTGTGGGTTTTTGGAACCCCGAACGTTTCCAGGTCTACCCCACCCGCGGTGAAGATAACCAATTTACGGGAAAAGGTTTCCAGATTATGGTAGTTTATAATTACTGAAATGAAAATATTTACAGAAATAGAAAAGTATACTAAGTGAGGAAAGAATAGACAATGGAAAATTCACACGTCATAGAAACAAAAGACCTTGTCAAAATTTACTCTATGGGAGAACACAAAATATGGGCACTGAACAAGGTTAACCTTAATTTTGCGAAGGCTGAATTCGCCGGCCTTGTCGGCCCGAGTGGTTCGGGGAAAACTACTCTGCTCAATATCGTGGGTTCCCTGGATTCGCCCTCGGATGGCAGTGCGGTCGTTTTGGGGAACAAGATCGAAGACATGACACACAAGCAGGCCGCTGCCTTGCGGAACCAACATATCGGTTTTATCTTCCAGACTTTCAACCTTTTGCCGGTCTACACCGTGTATGAAAACGTGGAGTTCCCATTACTCTTGATGGGGCTATCCCATGAAGAAAGGAGAACGATGGTGTCGGACGCACTGGAATGGGTTGGTCTTGCCGACCGAGCTAAATCCAAACCCGCCCAGCTCTCAGGAGGACAAAGCCAGAGAGTGGCCATCGCCCGCGCAGTTGTTAAGAGGCCAGCCATTATCTTAGCCGATGAACCCACCGCCAACCTCGACGCAGAAAACTCGTATCACATACTGGACACCATGGAACGCTTGAATAAAAATCTAAGCACCACATTTATTTTTGCCACACACGATGAAAAAGTTATTCGCTATTTACGCCGGAAGATCACTCTCATCGATGGAAAGGTCGCCAGAGATGAAGCCGTGACGCCACAGAGATCTGCAGGAGTGGATCAATGATCATTCCCAAACTGGCGGTAAGGAACTTACTGGGTGCCGGCATCCGCACATGGTTGAATGTTATCGTTTTATCCTTCGCCTTTGTGACGATCGTCTGGACTCAGGGGCTCTATCGAGGCATGAACCGGCAGGTTGTGCACGCCACCGTTGAGGCTGAATACGGAGGGGGCCAGTACTGGCAGAAAAACTACGATCCTTTGGATCCACTCACACTCGAAGAGGCACACAGTATGATCCCCGAATCCTTAAACTCTCTGATCAAAAACAGTCAGGCAACCCCTATCCTGGTCATTCAGGGCACGATCTACCCCAACAGGCGCATCCAGCCGGTTCTGATCAAAGGAATCGATCCCCAACAGAAGATTCTCTCCATACCCTCGTACTTTTTGGATACCGAAGAGGAAGAGTTTCCCGCTCTCATCGGTACACGGATGGCAAAAAGCACGGGTCTCGAAGTGGGCGATGAAGTCACGATTCGTTGGCGGGATGCAAATGGCACGTTCGACGCCCGGAATATCCGGATCGTCCAGATCATGAACACTACGGTTCAGAGCATCGATCAGGGACAGATATGGATTCCGCTCAACTTGCTCCAGACTCTCACTCGAATGGAAAACGAGGCGAGCCTGATCGTTATCGAAAAGGATCTAGTAACTATTCCAGAGGTTTCTGGATGGCCGTTCAAAACGCTTCATTTTCTCCACACCGATATCAGAGAGATGATCAAGAGTAAATCGGCGGGTGGGATGGTCATGTATTTTATTCTGATATTTCTTGCCATGCTGGCGATCTTCGACACTCAAGTGCTCTCCATCTTCCGCCGGAGGAAGGAAATGGGGACCCTCATGGCTATGGGAATGACGCGCTTGAAGATCATACAGCTCTTCACCCTGGAAGGAGCTTTACATGGAGTTCTTGCCGCGATCGTTGCCGCTGTTTATGGCATCCCACTGCTCACTCTGTTTGCAAAAAATGGTTGGGCTCTTCCTGGCTCGATGGACAGTTTCGGGTTTGCCCTCGGAGAGAAGATCTTTCCGGCATACAGTGTCGGACTTGTTATAGGGACTGCGGCACTGGTCCTCACGATCACGACGATCGTCAGTTTTTTGCCCACCCGCAAAATTGCCAAACTGGAGCCCACAGATGCCATCAGAGGGAGGATGTCATGATCAAGTTCCTGCTCAAAGGGGTCCTTCGAGATAAATCCCGGAGCCTGTTTCCTATTCTGACTGTTGTGGCTGGAGTCATGCTCACTGTGTTTGGATACTGCTGGGTCATCGGGGCGGGAGACAACATGATGGAATCCAGTGCCAAATTCAGCTCAGGCCATGTGAGGATCATGTCCCGTGCTTATGCGGAAGAAGCAGACCAGATCCCCAATGATCTGGCCTACATCGGCGTTGAATCCCTGATGCAGGAATTGCGGAGTGATTTTCCAGAGTTTATCTGGACTCCCCGTATCCGCTACGGAGGACTTTTGGATATTCCAGATGCCCAAGGGGAAACACGATCCCAGGGACCGGTAGTTGGAATGGCCGTGGATCTTCTTTCGAGCGAAGCCCGAGAACCTGAGATATTAAATCTGCAGAATGCCTTAGTACGCGGTCACATCCCTGAAGTACCCGGCGAGATCCTTCTGAGCGACGATTTTGCGGTCAGCCTCGGAATCGAGCCAGGGGAGACCACCACTCTCATAAGCTCGACGATGTACGGTAGTATGGCAGTCACAAATTTTACCGTGGCAGGGACGATCCGGTTCGGTGTCGCCGCCATGGACCGCAGAGCTATGATCGCCGATTTCGGAGACATACAAGCGGCTATGGATATGGAGGATGCGACAGGTGAGATCCTGGGCTTTTTTAAAGCTTTTGTCTACCGGGATGATATCGCTGCGTCAACCGCATCCCGCTTCAATACGCAGAACCATAATGAAAGTGATGAATTCTCGCCCGTGATGGATACGCTCTACAGCCAGGCAGGAATAGCGGAGTATCTGGGTATGATCAATCTTATGTCAAAAGCCATGATCTTCATATTTGTCGGGGCCATGTCCTTGGTCCTTTGGAACGCGGGGCTTATGGGAAGCCTCAGACGGTACGGGGAGATCGGCGTGCGACTTGCGATGGGAGAGACCAAAACGCATCTGTATCGCTCCATGATCATAGAATCCATGATCATCGGGTGTATCGGAACCGTCATCGGGACAGTGTTAGGACTATCCATTTCCTATTATTTTCAGGCAGTTGGTCTCGATATCAGCTCCATGATGGATAATACGACAATGATGTTCGGCAATGTTATGCGGGCTAAAGTTACATGGTTCAGCCATATTATCGGGTTTTTCCCGGGCCTGGGAGCCACATTCCTGGGAGCTGCGATCTCAGGAATGGGAATCTATAGACGACAATCATTTCAGTTGATCAAGGAGTTAGAGACATGAAACGGATATTATGGGCAGTATTCATCATCTTTATGGTCGCAGCCGCAAGTATTATCGTGATCCAAAGCTTTGCCCTCCAAGATACACCTTCGGGGGAATGGATCCTCCAGAAGCTCGATGACAACATCGGCGCGGACAATAAGATCTACTTAGGGAAGATGATCATCCACGGCCGCCGGGGAAGCCGGACCGTGGAGTCCAAATCATGGATCCAGAGCGATGAAAAATCATTCACAGAATATTTGGCACCCCCGCGGGAAAAGGGCACTAAGATGTTAAAACTTGGAGATCAGCTTTGGACATATTCTCCATCCACAGACCGGACGATAAAAATCTCAGGGCACATGCTGAGGCAATCGGTGATGGGCTCGGACCTTTCGTATGAAGATATGATGGAGGATCGGCGGATGGAAAACCTTTATAATGCCAATGTCGTCAGCGAGGAGATATACGAGGAGCGCCTATGCTGGGTTTTGGAACTCACGGCTAAAGAGGGAACAGAAGATATCGCTTACCATTCTAGGAAGGTGTGGGTGGACAAGGAACGATACGTAGCCCTAAAGGAGGAGCGCTTTGCCAAAAGCGGCAAGCTCCTCAAAACGACTGAGGTGAAACATGTAAGCCAGATCGACGATCGGTGGGTGCCTGATGAGGTCATCTTCAGGGATGTGCTCAAGGCCGGAAAAGGCACAGAGTTTACCATAGACTCTATAGAATTTAACGCCACCATTCCAGACCACATCTTCTCCAAAGCATCTTTACGATAATTAAAACCAAACTTCTTTTTTTCCATAATATCGGTTATCCTGTTCTTTCTATGCGATCAGAAACAAAATTTTATTTCACTCTTAAGCGGGGATCTCTGCTTCGGTTCCACCTTCGGAGGCATTCCTTCCATGGAAGATAACAATACAGAAAACGATTTGAAACGAAAACTCGGTCTTTTTCCCCTTACAAATATAGTCGTCGCCAACATGATCGGGGCGGGGATCTTTACGACCTCTGGATTGCTGATGAAGGACCTTCACAATCCCATCATCATGATCGTGCTTTGGGTTATCGGGGGAACCATTGCCATCTGCGGGGCACTGAGCTATGGCGAACTCAGTGCGGCCATCCCGCGTGCAGGTGGTGAATATGCGTTTCTCTCACGCCTATACCACCCCACATTGGGTTTTTTAAGTGGTTGGGTGTCTTTCTTTGTCGGATTTTCTGCACCCATTGCAGCTTCTGCCATAGGGTTTGTGGCGTACATGACCAGAGCATTCCCCGGAATACTCCAACTGGGGATCTTTGATGAATCTATCGAAGCCACCATCTTACGAAAGCTCTATGCCATTTGTGTCATAGTGCTTTTTACTGCTATTCACACCAGAGGATTAGAATTCGGCGCTAATGTACAGAATGTGCTAACAATCCTGAAGGTAAGCCTCATCGTAGGCCTGATCTTCGCAGGATTTGCATTCGGCCAAGGGAGCTGGGATCACTTTTCTCAAGGAGTGGATTTCCAGTTTGGATTTGAAGGATGGAAGGTTATCGGCCTGTCGCTTATGTGGATTATGTTTGCCTACAGCGGCTGGAATGCCTCGGCTTACATCGGGTCAGAAGTAAAAAATCCGTCCAAGAACCTGCCCCGTTCTTTGATCGTAGGGACAGGGATCGTCATTCTGCTATATTTTTGCCTAAACATGATCTATGTCTATGCTGTTGCACCACCCAACATGGAAGGAGTGATATCCATCGCTGGACTTGCTGCAGGCAATCTCTTCGGGCAGTCTTTTGAACGGATCCTATCCATAATGATCTCTTTTGCCCTGTTTTCCTCTCTAAGCGCCTACATTATCCTGGGACCGCGCGTCTATTATTCGATGGCTAAAGATAAACACTTTTTTCGCTTCGCTCGAGATGTCCACAAAAAATTCGGAGTCCCGGCAAAATCGATCATGCTGCAAGGCGCTATCGCCGCAGTCATGGTGCTTTTCGGTACATTCGACCAACTCCTCACATACATGGGATTCTCCTTGGGGATTTTCCCTCTTCTCGCAGTTTTGGGCGTCTTTAAAGTGCGTCGGTTGAATTTGAGCCCCTACAAAATGCCGGGTTTTCCTTTAGCTCCGGTTCTCTATATATTAGCGGGAATTGCCATTCTTACTCTTGCCTTCTTCCAGCGCCCCATGGAGTCGTCGATCGCCATAGCGACAGTGCTTGTCGGGATTCCTGTTTACTGGATATTCAAGAAGAAATACGGGAATGGAGAGCCTGAAAACTCGGAATAGTTTCTGATATAATGAGGCTGGATTAAATCATGCTTCGTATAAATATCGTTCTTCACGAGCCAGAAATTCCCCAAAACACTGGAAACATCGCCCGAATTTGTTTAGCGACCGGGGCAAGATTACATCTGATAAAACCATTGGGATTTTCTGTCGACGACAGACATCTCAAACGCGCCGGATTGGACTATTGGGATAGAGTTGACATCACTTATTATGAGAACTTTGAAGAGTTTTCAAAAACTCACTCCTCAGAAAATATCTACCTCTTTACGAAAAAAGCCACACAATCCTATGAGGAGATAAGCTTTTCCGGAGATGTCTATCTGGTTTTTGGAAAAGAAACATATGGACTGCATGAAGAGATCCTCGATGCCTTTAAGGAGGAATGTTATAGGATCCCCATGCGTCGAGAAACACGATCGCTCAACCTTGCGAATGCGGTAGCTGTTGTCGTTTATGAAACCTTGAGACAAAACGGATATCCCAATTTAGAACTCCAAGGAAGAATGCCGCAGGACTCTAAGGGCAAGCGCGAGGAGAATCCAACGAAGAGCGATAATTAGTTGGTGTGTTATTGGCTCTTCAATCTTTACTCAATCTTTTTTGCAGGAGTGTTCTGTCCACCTTGATGGATGATGAGCTCGGTCACTCGTCCCCCCTCGGACCGGATAAAGGAAATCTGAATGTCGGCGACTTTTAAGAAAAATTCGTCTATATTTTCGGGAAAGATCTCGATTTTTGCTTGTCCAGTTGCCTGCACAAAGAGCCGAGAGTCCTCCTTTGTGACCATAACGGTGACTTCCTCATTTAGTTTATATCGGCCCACATATTCGTTATAAATCTTCGGGTCGAGCTTGATGGTTTTCCGCTTTATGGGGACCACATAGTTAATCCCCTGGATCAGTTTTTCAAAGATTGCGAACTCCTGGAAAGGTTTCTTTGCGGGAGATTCGGGCCATTCTTCGGGGATACCAATGGGTGTAACGGTGAGATTTGCAAACGTGCCGCCCGATGTGTTGCCGCACCAGACACCGACCGAGCCTTGACTTATTCCATGCTTCAGATCTTCAATGACAAGACAAGGCGATTTGGCATCATTGACGAAAACTTCTGCTTTCACACCGGCGACAACAACTTTTACATGGAACCATGCATCGGGTGGGACGTCCACAGCCGACTCGTATTTTTCGGGCGCTGTCTCCCGCAGATAGTACCAGGTATAGATGGGATTGCTGATGTATTGGACAGTGTGTCCCCGCCGCACCGGATCTTTCTGCCGAGAGTTTTGAGGGCGAAAATAAATGCCTTCATAGACATCACCCGACCGCACGCGAAACACAAGACCCGTGTAATAAGGGATGGCTGCGATATCGAGCTCGATATTCCCGTCTATAAACTCAAAGTCCTTCATATAGACAATTCTTTCACCCGGAGCGCCTTTTATTCGAAGAGCCTCTTTGCCTTTATATTCGATAATTTCCGTCTCTGCACTCTCCATCGCCCATTTATTTTGGTCTGAAAAATCGAAAACGACCTCTTTGCCTTGGCGCTAATTAAGACTGACCCATTTATGCTCGTTAAAAATAACCCACACGATGCGCAGTTGTTTGTAGATGAAAGGTTCTGACTATATATTGAGCATACAGAGGGGGGTATAAGAAGCAACTGAGAGAGTGATCAG
>CAZIMJ010000145.1:0-12689 GCA_964540205.1 uncultured Eubacteriales bacterium
CCGCGTCTCTCTTCTCGTGTTTCTTGTCCTTTCCCTGATCGCTTTTTTTATCCTGAGCTTTCAACCTAAATCAGGCATTGCCATTCCGGACGAAATAAAAGAAGAGGAACCCGCTCCTCCACTCGAGCCTCAGCAAGAACAATCCTCTCCACCGACAAAAGAAAATAGAGAGACGATAAGTCAGGGGGAGACTATCTCGGATATCCTGGACCGGTACAATCTCTCTCCTGGGGAGATCTATAAACTCAGAGAAGATGTCAAACCCGTGTATGACCTGGCAAAAGTAAGAGCGGGAAATGAGTTCAAGATCTTCACATCTCCAGCTGATGAAGTTGTGTGTATCGAATACGCGCTCAACAAAGAGAATTACCTGTGCCTCGAAAAAAATGGAGGATCATACACCGCTGAGATCAAAAAAATCCCGTATGTGATCCACGCAGAGATGATCTGGGGTGTTATCGAGGACAATCCCGTAAACGCGATCTCAAAAGAAAACGAGGGAGGACAGTTGGCCATTCTCCTTGAGGAGATCTTCGCATGGGATATCGATTTTTATGCGGACATACGCCAAGGAGATTCTTTTAAGATCATTTTTGAGAAAAAATATCTCGAGGGTGAATTTGTGGGCTACGGACGCATCATCGCCGCAGAATTCACCAATCAGGGAGAATTATACAGAGCCTTTCGTTATACCTATCCTGATTCGGATCAATCGGATTACTTTGATTTCGAGGGCAACTCCCTCAGGAAAGAATTCCTCAAATCCCCCATCTCCGGTGCGCGTATCACATCCCGGTTCACGCATAGCCGGCTCCATCCGGTCCGGAAAGTGTGGCGGCCCCACTATGGCGTGGACTATGCTGCACCCGTGGGCACTCCAGTCCGGGCCACAGCTGATGGGAGCGTGAGCTATGCCGGCAGCGACAGCCACAACGGTCGCATGGTCCGTATCCGGCACAAGAATGGTTACGAGACCTTCTATCTCCACTTGAGGCGATACGGGAAAGGCATTAAAAGAGGAGTGAACGTCGCCGGCGGCCAGATCATCGGATACGTGGGCGCATCAGGCGAAGTCACAGGCCCCCATTTGGATTACAGGATCAAACACAGAGGCCGTTATATCAATCCGCTCGCCTACAGGTTCAGACCTGTAGAACCACTCCGGAAGGAGTTCCTGGAATCCTTTCAGAGCGAAGCGGAGCAGTATCTGATCTCCTTTGATGCCCCCCAGATCATCGTGACATCTGTTTCTTCATCCGTCTCTCCCTAAGACCACTCAGTTCTTCTTCTTTTCTCCGCTGCTGACTCCAGAGACTTTAGAACTACTCGAAGAGCTTTGCGGACTCGAATCTGATCCAGAATAATCACTCGATGTCCAGGAAGTGGAAAAACTGGGTTTGGTGAAAGAATTCCTTGAATCAAAACTATCCGCCGAGATCTTTCTTGTAGACGTTGCAACAATCCCACGCGATGAGATGCCGAGATCAGGACAAAACACTTCGTTCGTCCGGCTCGAGTACCGGATCGTCACTCCGGTCCGGTGAGCGTATGCCACATCAGGATTCCAATCCCTGAAACGATAAGTTGAATCTGCGATGATAAATCCTATTTTTGCAGCATCAAGAGTTGAGACGGAAGGACTGGATGTGTCGGCCGTCGCTTTAACAGAGGACTGCTCCTTCGGGATTCCTTTCTCTGTCGTTGACTTAGAAACAGATGAAGATGAAGAAGGAGTCTCTCCTCGGAAAACACGATCCTCCAGTGTAGGTTGCGCAGAAATCGAGCGGCTCCCGATTGAGGCGATTACATCATTTTTGCGAAAGGTCATGAAGGCAGAGCGATAGGGGTTTATGTCCTGGTTTACATAGCCCATTTCCTGAAGCTGCTGAAAAGGAACCTCTGCCGCCTTCATCCTCTTCTCTTGAATCCTGTCTGCATTGAGATCTTTGCTTTTCACAACCACAATCTGATTGGGGATATCTTTAAGCGCAGCAAAAATTCTTCCATCGTTCTGTTCGAGCGCTTTGACAAAATTGCTGTACGTTCGTGTAATTGATTTGGGCGGCTTCGATGGAATGCCAACTTTCTTTTCATCCTTGAGTTGATCTTTTCGTATCGTCTTCAACGGTTCTTTATTTCGATCAGGGGGGATGGTACTGCCATCACTTGGATAAAAGGCCCATGGATTTCCAGAATAATCGTACCTCGAATAGGAAAGGGAGCCGTAATACCAGTCATACAGAGACCAGGGTTTCCACATGTAGTACCCCGCAAAAAATTCCCAGGTCACCCATGCCGGCGCAAAAGCATCTCCCGGTAGCCACATCCATCCCACATCCTTGTCCCAAAGCCAAACACCAAGGTGGTATGGGACCCATCCCCAGGGCTCTGCCGGCACCCAGAAAAGCTGGTTATCAAAAGCACTCCAATTTCCGTACACATAGGGCTGCCAGTCCCCGCCCGGATATTTCCTGCTGTAATTCGGTTTCCAGACAAACCCATAGAGAGAATTCCACACCCATTCGCCATGCATGTTCGAATATTTTTGAGCAAAATAGACAACAGCCTCGGGATACCTGTAGATGGGATCTGGAATGAAGGTAATCCCCTTATGCATGGCCACAAAGTCCTTATTCATGCTCTCATTCCAGAGTTCAAAGTCCGAGTCCCGTTCGTATGCGCCTGAAGCGACCGTGTCATCGGGAGATACAGTCAATGTCATGTGTTTTTTAAGCTTCTTTTTTTCCAAGTGCTTCTCGTCGGCACCATACATTACGTGGCCCTTGCCCTCCTTGATCTGGACGTCCGTGCTGCCATTGTCCTTGGTGCTCACAGATCCCACAGCGTGTTGGTCAAGCTTGATGGCCGTGTTTGGCGTTATGATCTGGAAGACTTCTCCCCGTTTGTACCTTTTGTACATCACGTAGATTTGTCCGTTGAGGAGCACAAGATTTGTGAGTTTTTTACCTGAGCTGAGGCTTTCTGCAAGCACGGTTTCAATCTTCAGCGAAGTGTTCGTATCCATCCGTACAAGGCTTCCTGTATCAAACTGGATTTCGCACTGTCTCTTGTCTGTTGTCTGGATCGTGTCTCCAGGTCCGAGCGGGAGGTTCAACACTGCTAGCTCAGGCTTCAAAGATCCTTCTCGAAATACAAGAGGATCATTCCCGTCTTCCCGCACTTCTGTATAACTAATGTGGGCAAAATAGAAGTCCATATCCGGAGCCAGAGTGTATTTGTACTGAGAATCGGAGTGTAAAAATTGTGAAAACAGAAAGACGCACAAGACCGCAAGACAGAGTCGTAGACATTTAGAGTTTTTCATTTCCCCCTCCTCTAAAATATCAAATGAGAGCCGTTAAAACGCTGGCTAACTATTTTTTCTTGACTTTGGAGCTGCTGGAAGCACCCTTCGAGCCTCCACTGCTGGAGCCTCTACTGGACCCTTTGCTTCCGGATTTTGTGACTCGCGTGCGGCCGGAACTCTTTGTGGTGCTTCCTTTTGAGCTTCCCCGATTGATGGTCCGGCGGCTTCCGGTGGTGCTCGTTGATCCACTCTTCAGCTGTCTCTTTGTCACGGTGGTTTTCCCGTACCTGTAGGATGAATATCCGTAGCCTGAATAATAGCCCCCCCCATAGCCTGGATAGTAACCTCCCCAATACCCGGGATACCAAGGATAATATCCGTAATAAGGCATAGCGTAATAATAGGGTGAGTAATACCACGGGCTGTATGAGAATCCCCAATATAAAAAGGGATTCATCCACCAACCGATTCCCATCGAAATGTATGGGCTGGGATAATAGGAAGGACCATAACTGGTGTAAGGATCGTCATAATACTCATCGCCCGGAACCACGATCCGTTTTCCCGATACGTTTGGGTCGATCGTCGTACAGCTCACAACCAGGGCTAATGCGGAAACGATTATGATGAGTTTTTTCATTGTTTTTTCTCCTTCCTTCTTTTCCTCATATTCATTATACAGCAAACTTTATGCCAAATGAAACCAGGGAAACATAAAAATTATCTCCTTATGGACTGTCATTTTTTGTGGGCAGGTGTATCTATTTAAGACAATTACTCCGCACCAGAGTGACAATATCACAGAAGTGTTGACATTAGTCAGGAAAAACACATAGAATATTTCAGTCAGTATTCAGTCATAATACAAGGAGGATTATATGAAAGTCACCCTCAGTGCCTTAAAAGCCGATGTTGGCAGTATCGGCGGCCACATTATTCCCAGTAAAGCCCTCATAGAAGCCATAAGGAGATTCATCCAGGAAGATAGCAAAGACCTCATCATCGATTCATATATCAGTCATACAGGCGATGATGTGGCTATCCTGTGCACCCATGACAGAGGTGTCGGAGACGAAAAGATCCATAAAATGGCCTGGAATGCTTTCCTGATCGGCACAGAAGTCGCAAAAAAACAAGGCCTCTATGGGGCCGGTCAAGATCTCTTGAAAGACGCCTTTAGCGGAAACATCAAGGGTATGGGCCCTGCAGTTGCAGAGATGGAGTTTGACGAACGGCCGAATGAACCCTTCGTCTTTTTCGCCGCAGATAAAACAGATCCTGGAGCCTACAATTTACCGTTCTACCTGGGATTTGCCGATCCCATGTACTGTTCCGGCCTCATCCTGAGTCCCAAGATGAGCGAAGGGTACACCTTCCGGATCATCGATGTGGAATACACCGAAAAAAACAAGGTCATCGCCCTCAACACGCCAGAAGACCTCTATGACATTGCCGCCCTTCTCAGAGACAATCAACGGTATGTGATCGAGAGTATCTTCTCGAGAAACACGGGAGGCCAAGCGGCAGCCATTTCGACAACACGACTGCACAACATTGCCGGGAAGTACACTGGAAAGGACGATCCCATAGCCCTCGTCCGTGTTCAGGGAGAATTTCCTGCGACTGGTGAAATCTTGGCGCCCTACCAGATCGGTCATCTTGTGGCGGGTTTCATGAGAGGCAGTCACACGGGTCCACTCATGCCCTGTAAACTGAATTGCACCATCTCCTTCTTCGATGGGCCTCCGGTCATCACGGGCGCTGCCTTCTGTGTCAAAGATGGCATATTCACCGAGCCCGCCGATGTGTTCGATCATCCCTACTGGGATTGGGTGAGGACAAAGATATCCGAAAAAGCTACGGAGATTCGAAGGCAGGGATTCTCGGGTGCGGCCATGCTCTCCTACAGTGAGTTGGAATACGGAGGCATTGTCGAGAAGCTCACCAAGCTGGAGAAGAAGTTCATACTCGAAGATTAGCTCAATCTCTGCTATAGGAAAAACATCGCCAAGCGTTAAGGATTGATATGGAAAAGTATAAAAATCCGATCCCCACAGCAGATATCATCATCGAGATCATTAGGGATAACGGTAAGCGGGGGATCATCCTCATCGAGCGCAAAAATCCCCCTTACGGCTGGGCCATACCCGGTGGATTTGTGGATTACGGTGAGACTCTTGAACAAGCGGCAATCCGTGAAGCCAAAGAAGAAACATCCCTGGACGTCCGGTTGGAGCATCAAATGTTTACCTATTCGGATCCGAACCGGGACCCCCGCAAACACACCATTTCCACAGTGTTTATCGCCTCTGCAGATGGAAAACCCATCGCCCAGGACGATGCCAAAAAGATCGGAATATTCACAGAGGATGAGATCACCTTTCCTCTCACATTTGACCACAGGCAGATCTTGGACGATTACTTTCAATTTAGAAAAATTCACGGATATCCCAAAGAAAAAAAAGAAAATAAGGAGGAAGTTATGGGTGGAGGAGCCTTTCATGAGTCTCCGGATAAATTGACAAAAAAGACCAAAGAACTGCATCGTGCCCTCAATTCTCTCATCGAAGAGCTCGAGGCGGTCAACTGGTACCAACAACGCGTGGATGTGACAGAGGACAAAGAGCTGAGAGAGATTCTCGCTCACAACCGAGACGAAGAAAAGGAACACGCCGCAATGGTCCTCGAATGGATCCGCAGGAACGACGAGGCCTTTGCTGAAGAGCTCAAAACATACCTGTTCACTGAGGATAAGATCACAGAGATCGAAGAATCTGAATAATTCAGGGCTTTGCATACAGTGATCCGGGCCCTGGACTTCGAGCGTCTTTTCAAAAGTTGAGAGCACAGAGGAATCTGGGGAACTCTAAAAGGGAACTGTGAATCGTTTGCAAGCGAAAAAAGCATAATTTTGTCAAAATGGATAACGACAAAAAAAATGACAACAAACTAGACCCGGAATTTAAACTCAAGGAAGTGTACAGTGTGTGGGGGCCGGCAGAAGCTGAGATCATCAAGAGTTTTCTGGAGAGCAACGGGATCAAATGTCTCCTGAAAGGACTCGTCGTCCAATCGGTTCATCCTTTCTCCGCCGATGGCTTGGGAGAGATCAAGATATTTGTTGCGGAAAAAGATTACGAAGTCACAAAAAAACTCATCTCCAACAGGATCACATTGTGACTTTGTGACTCCCCAATACCGTATTCTTCCCTGATCCTTCTATTAGATCTGGGGCATACTGGATCTTTGCGGTGAGCTCTTAATATAAAGTCTGCCTTCATAGAAATTTTGTCTCCAAAACCCGCTATTCTAAGCCAACACATCCCGGAATTTTTTGTCTCTATGTCGTGGTATATTCTTCAAAACCACAATATGCGGGAAATCTTAAGAAAATTGTTGAAAAATAAACAAATAAATGGAATTTTCCCTTGACATGACAGTATATATTACTATATTTTATATAAAAAATGGGACAGAACGGGACAAAATGGGAAATTCATTAATCGGAAGCGCCACTGCAAAGCTCGATAAGAGCGGAAGAATCAAGATTCCGGAAAAATTTCGCACAGCGATCGAGGAGGAGTACGGAAAGGATCTTTTCATCACATCCCTGACTGATGAGGCCATTCAAATCTATCCTTTTTCAGTATGGCACAAACTCTCCGGGATTTCAAACGTGGGACTCCTCCAATTCAAACCCGACCTCAGAAAATTCCTCCTGCGCGTCAACCGGACAGGGACACAATACCAGATCGATTCCAAAGGACGCGTTCTGATCAGCCAATCCCTTAGAGAAAAAGCGAATCTCGAGGAAGAAGTCACAGTCATCGGCCTCAACAACCATCTGGAGGTTTGGAACACAAACCTGCTCAATGACGTGCTCGAACAGAATCCTCTGACTGATGAAGAGTTCGAGCGTATTTCTGAACTCTCGCCAGAGGATAAGGCTGAATGAGGAGCAGTCTCCATGTTCCTGTTCTCCTGGAAGAAACGATGGATTTTTTGGGAGTGAATAGAGAGGGCATATATGTGGATTGCACGATCGGACTGGGCGGACATGCCCTTGGACTGCTGCAGCAGAATCCAAAGGCAAAACTTGTAGGATTCGATCTTGACGAACAATCACTCCTCAAAACCAAAGAAAGGCTCAAGCCCTACGTAGACAGGGTTGAGCTCTACCATTCAGATTTCAGGTATCTTCCCGACCTCGAGTTGGATTTTGCTAAGGTCAGAGGCATTCTTCTCGACCTCGGCCTTTCCTCCTACCATCTCGATTCTCCGGAAAGAGGTTTCAGCTACAACAAGCAGGGCCCCCTCGACATGAGGATGGACCTCAGGAACAAGACAACAGCGGCTAAACTCGTGAACAAATCTTCTGAGAGAAGGCTGGCACAGATTTTTTATGACTTCGGCGAGCTCAGGCAGGCAAGAAGGCTGGCAAAGGAGGTCGTCTCTCGACGAAAAGTAAAAAAAATCGAAACCACAACCGAGCTTTTAAAAATCGTCGAAGACGTCTGTCAGTGGAGACCCCAGAGAGGAAAAACTCATCCAGCCGCCCGCGTATTCCAGGCTTTACGGATCGAGATCAACCAAGAGCTGAAGGGTCTATCCGAATTTTTTGAGCGAATCGTTGAGAAGCTCAAAGCAAAGACCCGAATCGTCGTGATCTCCTTCCATTCATTGGAAGACAGGATCGTTAAACGCGCATTCGCCGACCTGGCCTCCTCCCCTAATGGCCGGGCTCCTTTTCTCAAAATTTTAACGAAAAAACCTGTCACGCCATCAGAAAGGGAAATCCAACAAAACTTCAGATCGAGGTCGGCAAAATTGAGAGCAGCGGAGCGAACCTGAATGGTCAGTAAGAAATTCACGAAAAAACAGATCGCCATAGGGATCCTGTGCATGGCCTTTGTCATCTCTCTCCTGACCTTCTATATCTGGCACCAAGCCGAATCCATACGCTTGGGCTACCAAACTCGGGAGTTGGAGGAAGACATCGCATCGATCAAGAAAGATATCGAACAGCTGGAGGCAGAAAAGGCGTCCCTTCTCTCGCTTGAGAGAGTGGAGAAGATCGCCACCCAATCGCTCAAAATGAGACCTCCCGAGGACAAACAGATCGCTTATCATGAATCTACAGGGAGGACGAAGTAACAATAGCTGATGAAAAATCCACGCCAGAAAAAGATCAATACCAGGACGATCATCCTGCTCTGCTTTCTCTTTCTCTGGCTGGGCGTCATCGTGCTACGCTTGGTTGATCTCCAAGTCATCAGCCACACAAAGTTCAAGGCCAAAGTCCTCGATCAAAATCATGATGTAAAGGCCGTTTATCCCCAGAGGGGAACCATCTTCGATCGCTCAGGAATTATATTGGCACGAAGTCTGCCCCGACCTTCCATTGTTTATTTTCCCCCAAAAGACGAATCCCTGGAATCCCATCGGGAGAAAATCAATAAGCTCAGAGGGATCCTGGGTTTATCCTCAAAAAACCTGGCTTCCATATATTCCCGAATAAAAAATGAGAAGTCTTTCATCTGGATCAAACGAAAGGTCGAGCCAGAAGTGGCAAGCCGGGTGAAAAAGCTCAACTTGAGCGGCATTCATTTTGACGATGAGAACAAAAGGTTCTATCCTCAAGGAAAGCGGGCCGCTCAACTGCTTGGACGAGTCAACATCGATGATCGAGGACAAAGTGGGATCGAATACAAATACAACACCATCCTCGCGGGAGAGGAGGGAAAACGACTGATCTTGAGGGATGCAAAACACAGGGAATACCGGTTCGAGATCCTCAAAGACCCTGAACCCGGAAGAGACCTCATCCTGACTATCGATGAGACCATTCAGTATATCGCTGAGAAAGAACTGGCAGATGCTCTGCAAAAGACGCGAGCTCTCTGGGGAACGGTGATCTTATCCCACCCCGCCACAGGGGAAATATTGGCCATGGCAAGCTATCCCACATATAATTTGAACGCCCCCCCCGCCAACATTTCCAGAGTGGAAAGAAATCGCGCTATCCATCACACATTCGATCCAGGCTCAACATTCAAGATCGTCACTGCATCCGCAGCACTTGAAAACAAAAGCGTACGACTTCATGATGTCTTTGATTGCACACCTGGAAAAATCAGAGTTCCAGGAAAAACGGTCTGGGATCACAAAAAAATGGGGATTCTGACGTTTCCGGATGTCATCATATACTCTTCCAACGTGGGAACCATTCAAATCGGAGAACGTATCGGAAAAGAAAACATGTACACGATGATTAAGGACTATGGCTTTGGAGAAAAGACAGGGATCGACCTGCCCGCCGAAGAGAAAGGGATCTTCCGGCCAGTTAAAAACTGGACAGACATTTCACTCTATTCCCTATCCATCGGTTATGAGATCTCCATCACAGCTATCCAGATGCTGCAGGCCATCAGCACGGTTGCAAATAAAGGGGTCGTCACATCCCCGCGTATCGTTAAAAAGATCCTGATGTCGTCAGGAGAACAACAGGATACTCCTATTCAATTCCGGAGAGTCATTTCTGAAGAGACAGCACAAACCCTATCCCGGATCCTACAAAACGTCGTCCTCAGGGGGACAGGAACAGAAGCCCAGGTTGATGGTTACAGTATTGCTGGAAAAACAGGGACTGCACAAAAATTCGATCCTTCCATCGGCCGGTACTCGAATAAAAAACACACGGCTTCGTTTGTCGGCTTTGTCCCCGTCGAAAATCCGGTTCTAGCGATCGTGGTGGTCATCGATGAACCCGAAGGCGAATTCTACGGGGGAGAGGTTGCAGCTCCTGTTTTCAAGGAGATCGCCTCCCAAACACTTCGCTATCTCCAAGTTCCCAAAGATGAGGCTTTCACAAAGTCAATGATGACAGCAAGCGTGAGGAGTGCGGACGGACGATGAAGCTTTCGGATGTCTTGGCAGGAATTCCCGTAGTGAACATACGTGGGAACACGGATGAAAACATACACGGCATTTCCTACTCTTCAAAAACCGTCCAGCCCGGTGACCTTTTCGCCGCTCTGAAGGGAGAAAAAGCAGATGGCTATGATTTCATCGGAGAGGCTGTGGACCGGGGAGCGATTGCTGTCCTCTCGGATAGAGAGAAGCCTGAAAACTTTCCAAAGACATGGATACAAGTTCTTAATTCCAGGGTAGCGCTTGCACTCTGCGCAGCCAATCTCTATGCCCACCCATCGCAAAAGCTCAAAGTTGTCGGGATCACGGGTACAAAAGGGAAAACGACCGTCACATACATACTCGAGAAGATCTTTAAGAAGGCAAACCTCCTGACCGGAGTAATCGGGACGATCTCCTACCGAGGTCCTGGTATCCAATCAACAGCGGAGAGGACAACACCGGAGGCTCCAGACCTTCAAAGAATGATGAGAGAAATGGTCGATTCCGGTGCCACGCATTGTGTGATGGAAGTGTCCTCCCATTCGCTGGAGCTCAACCGCGTTACAGGCATTGATTTTGATGTGACACTGTTCACCAACTTGAGCGGTGAACACTTGGATTACCATCATACGATGGATCAGTACTTTGAGGCCAAAAAAAAGCTATTCCTGATCCCCGCCAGAAAAAAGATGACTGTGATCAACTGCGATGACCCCTGGGGTAAAAAGTTATTAGCGGAGCTCCCGATGGGCGGCATCACTTACGGGACCGCACCCACTGCCATGATCCGCGCAGAGGCCTTCACTTTTTCTCGAGAGGGCCTGGAGATGACCGTTAAATATCCCGGAGGAAAGATATCCGTGTCTTCATACCTCCTGGGGATGCCGAACATGTATAACATCCTCGCATCCATCGCATGTGCACTGACCTTGAGCGTACCCCTACACAGCATCAAAGAAGGGATCGCCGCGCTCGACGGAGTCCCCGGGCGTTTCGAGAAGATAAAAAACGCCCTCGGGTACAACATCTTCGTCGACTACGCCCATACGGACAATGCGCTTAAGAATCTGTTGGAAACCGTAAAAGAACTGAACTACGGCAGGATCATACTGGTCTTTGGCGCAGGCGGAGACCGTGACAGGCAGAAAAGACCGCGGATGGGAGAAGTGGCGGGTCTATACGCCGACTGGACGATTCTCACCTCAGACAATCCCCGGACCGAAGATCCTATGGCGATACTCGCAAACATCGAAGAAGGAATAAAAAAAACAGGTCCAGACAGGTATGAACTCGAGCCCGACCGAAAATCAGCCATTTATAAGGCCCTCTCCATTGCAGAGAGAGGGGACTGCGTGCTGGTCGCGGGGAAAGGGCATGAAGACTATCAAATTTTAAAAGACACGATCATCCCATTCAAAGATGTGGATGCCATCATGAGTTTTTTGAAAGAGATGGAGGATAGGTAACATTGGTTGAATTTAGTTTGTATCAACTTAAAGACAAGATGAAAGGTGAAATCCTCCAGGGTCCCCCATCTCTTTCTTTTCATAAATTTAACATCGATTCAAGGTTATCCGAGCCGGGTGAACTCTTTTTTGCTTTAGTTGCCGAAAGAAACGGGCACGATTTTATCACACAAGCTGCTGACAAAGGAGCCTCGGGCGCAGTCATTTCACAAAAAATCATCCCTCCTTTTGATGACTTCGCCTTGATCAAGGTCCCTAACACCCTTGAAGCCCTCCAAAAACTGGCCCAAAAGACCCTCTCTGATCACCCCGTCAAAGTTGTGGGTATTACTGGCAGTATAGGAAAAACAACGACCAAAGAGTTCACCTCGGCTCTTCTTGAGAAGCGATTCAACGTGCTCAAATCCGAGGGCAACTTCAACAATCACCTGGGTCTCCCCCTATCTGTCCTCAGGCTGAGGGAGGATCACGAGATCGCCGTTCTAGAGATGGGGATGAGTCATGCCGGAGAGATCAAGAGCCTGACACAGATCGCCCCTCCGGATGTAGCGGTGATCACCAATGTAAAGCCTGTTCTTCTGGAATTCATGAAAAACATGACCAACATTGCAGATGCGAAAAAAGAGATACTCGAAGGGATGAAACCGAACGGAACGGCCATTCTCAATGGCGACGATCCCTGGGTAAACAAAATATCTTCGGCATGGAAAGGAGAAAAAGTACTCTTTGGATTCTCGAAGAACTTGGACATATCCGCCCAAAACATCCAGAAGAGAGGACTCGATGGGATGTCTTTCGAGCTCAACTATGGAGGGCATAGAAAAAAAGTTGTCCTCTCCTCCTTCTACGACAGCACTCTCTCCAATTTTCTCGCTGCTGTGGCCGTAGCTTTTACATTCTCTGTTCCTATCGAGGACATCAACGAACGGTCGGCTCAGCTCAAGCCCACTGCGAAGAGAGGAACCGTGTTCCTCCTAGAGAAAGCCAAAACACTCATCGACGAT
>CAZIMJ010000146.1:0-4368 GCA_964540205.1 uncultured Eubacteriales bacterium
TAACACCAAACGACATTTTGAGGTTCTCTGCAGGTTTTTACCATCAATATGGAGACTATTTCACACTTCAAAGTCATGATCTACGGGCAAAACAGGCTGGTCATCTTTCCCTAACCTATGACAGGATCAGTGATAACTTAAATTTCCGGATTTCTTTATACAATAAAGAGTACTGGGACCTTTTCCTTTATCAGGGAAACCTGATCAGTAATAACGGGAGGGGTTTTGCCCGAGGAGCAGAGCTATACGTCAAACGGATGCGTCCAAAGTACGATGTGTTCCTTGTGTATAATTTTCTAAGTTCCAAGAGAAAAGAAAATGATATCTTGACCCTGACCACATCACCGCATGAAATCATCCACTCGTTTACAGGGATTTTTCGATACAAGTTTAATACTGGGACGCTGGGCATAAGGTATTCCTATGCGACAGGCTTACCCTACACGCCTCTTTTGGGGAGAGAATGGGATGACGATAATAACACCACCATCCCAACTTGGAGTGATCCGTACAGTCAGAGATATCCTTCCTACCAAAGGCTGGACATTAACGGAAGCTTGAATTTCACCATTCAAAAAAGACTGATTGTATTCTATTTCGGGATCACGAATTTGCTCAACCGGCAAAACACTCTGCGCTACGAGTACAGCAGCGATTATTCAATGCGGAGCAATACCTATTCCATATTTGGCCGGTCTATCTTTGTGGGAATTTACATTCCTTTTTTCTGATTGTGCAATGGAAATGATGTCAACAATGGCTTCTATGGCCGATAGTATTTTTTTCGCACATATCTCTCTCATCCTTGGATTTACACTAATTTTTGTCTTTTTCTCTTAAAGCTTTTCTCGTGTCGTAATCTTCTTTGCTCATAAAAGGGACGATATGATGAAGCATTAGCTCGTAGGATGTCTCTGCCAATGGCGCCGGATTATTAGGAATATACCTTGAAATATTCTCTTTGATCTCCCTGTATTCCGGTTTGTATGCGAGATTATTCCATTCCTCGGGATCAGCCTTGTGATCATACAATTCCTCACTGTCATCAATATAGCGTGTGTATCTCCAGTTTTGGTTGCGGATAGAATATTCCAAAAAGTCATACCTTGACTCGTTTAGGCATCTATTCCAAAGAAATCTCTGTGTGTTATCGCTTAAAATTGGAATGAACAAGCGTTGGATTTGACAGCAAAGGAAAATAAATGCATATTTTGACTGGATGCCCAGATCACTTTTACCAGGAATGAGAAGGGAAAAATCACAGGACTCATCCTCTATAACGGCCGCAGAGAAATCCTTGCAAGAAAAATTAAATAGACTACCTGTCTGATGGTCAGATCGATGTTCTGATGAAACGGCGAGACTAGATACGTGGGATAGATAAGTATAATAAAATATATTTATATTAATTTAAGAGAATTTTTCGGAGATATCCTTATCTATTATGAAATTCTTTCTAGGATTTTATTCCGGGTTCTCTTTCGGTACATCGTTTTTTACACCAAAAAGGGCTTTAATCTCCGGTTCGAATCGAATGGACTGGAATGCCGGAATGATCATAGGGAAGTAGGGATCGGAGTAGCCCAAATCAAATGCCTTCTTAAGCGCTTCTAAGGCCAGTTCTTTTTTTCCTGAGAGAGCGTAATATTCGGCCAGGTTCAGCATCGAATTGGGATCATTTATTCCTACCTCTTGGGCTTTTCTTACATACTCCTCTGCTTCTTCAAGGTCTCCACCCACTACATCAAAAAGGGCCATGACTAAGAAGAACTGTGCATTCGGTGTCATCTCTTCCATAGTTATCAGATGAGCTTCCTTCCCCTCAGCAACCACCTTTTTTGCCATTTCCTCATCTCCAGCAAACTTGGTGGCGATGGCCAAGTCCAAACTGGAGCTCACATAAGTCCCATGTATCTGTCCCTGGCTGACGAGTACGCGCACTTCGCGGTAATGCGGAATAGCCTCTTCAGCTCTGCCCGTAACAAGCAACAGATGAGCCAGATTGGGTCTGCCATAAGGATGGTTCGGTTCGATCTCAATAGTTTTCCTGTAAGCGTCTAATGCCTCCTCATACCTTGCTTGTGCCGCTAGACTATATCCAAAGAAATGATGACAGTAAGCGATCTCAGGACCGAGCTCTATCAGACGCTTCGCAATTCCCTCAGCTGCGCGGGGATCTTTTTTATAGTTCAGATGTGTGAACCAGAGGTTCGCTAGAGGCGTGCTTGCTCGAGGAGCAAGCTCTGCGGCCTTTTCGAACATGGTGATGGCATCATCAAACCGGCCGAGCCCTCTGAGGATAACACCGGGATTATTGTAAGCAGTCCAGAGGTCAGGGTAGAGTTCTCTGACTAAACGATATTCCTCCAAAGCTCCGTTAAAATCCTCGTCCACGTACCACTTGTTGACAGCTTTAATCATGAGGTATTCCTGCTGCGGCAGGCCCTCTGCATCCTGTAAAGCTTGCCGGAGCATCTCCTGGCCTTTTTCCTTTTGATTCAAGAACTGGATGAGAATTAATCCAAGAGACCCTTTTGCCGAGGCAAAATGTTGATCTTTCTCAATGGCCAGATTATAAAATCCTTCAGCCTCTTTAAACTGTCCCGCCCTCCGCTTTTCCTGCCCCATCGCCAGATACTGGAGCGCTTCCCAAGATGAAGTTGTCACCTTCACCACAGGCACATCCGCCTCTTCGATCGACCCTATGGATTCTCCCAACCGGGAACGGACTTCACGCGCCAACTCATCGATCGCATGAAGAAGGACCTCTTCCTGGCCGAGTGCGGTCACACGCATCCTGTCTACATGTCGCATCTTAACAGGATCGATCAATATCGCTTGCAGCTCATAGGCCTCCCCTGCCGAAAGGATCCGGGGAAGGATCAAGGCACGCACACCAGCAAAGCGGCAAATCCCTATGCCCAACTCTTCATCAATCCGGGAGGTTGGTTCCTTACGCATCAATCGGAGAGTTTCTGCGACCTCGCTCTTGTCGAATATCCGGACGAAGGGCGACTGTTGGAGGTCGGCTTCGATCGCCGTCCTCAATGCCAGCTCGAATACAGATTCACCGGTCTGGTTGTCGACATCTGCCACGAGCAGCTTGTCACGTTCCTCAAAAGCCAGGCTGGGCCGTGTCAGTATCCGTGCGACAAAAAATCCTACAACCACCAGCATGCAGATCGCGCCCGCGATCATAACACGCTTACGGGACCTAAAAAAATATTTGGGTCTAAAAACCGGAACCGTTCCCAAAGTCAACCGGGCTTTCAAATCCTCAAGTTCTGCAGCTAATTCCCGTCCGGAAGAAAACCTCTTTTTTGGATCTTTGACAAGAGCCTTTTGTATGATATGTTCCAACTCTGGAGGAATTTCAGACCGGAGATCCTTCACGGACCTGGGTTCTTCATTCATCACAGAGTACAAAATGGCCTGTGTATTATCTCCCTTAAAGGGAAGCCGTCCGGTTATCATTTCATACATAACAATACCCAACGACCAGATATCTGTCCGGACATCCACCGTTTCTCCACGTGCCTGCTCGGGTGACATCTACGACACAGTACCCACTGTGGACAGAGGCCGGGTCAGTCCTTCCTGTCCACTGAGTTTTGCGATTCCAAAATCCAGGACTTTCGCAACGCCCTCGTTTGTGATCATGATGTTGGTGGGTTTCACATCCCTGTGAATGATCCCCTTTTTATGCGCAGCTGAAATTCCTTGTGTCACTTGAAGAGCGATGTCGATGACGTCCCTCTGCTTCATGGGACCTCGCTTGACCTTCCCTTTGAGACTCTGTCCTTCATAGTAAGCCATGACAATGAAGACCTGTTCATCTTCTGTCTTGTTTATCTCATGGATAGTGCAGATATTGGGATGATCAAGCGCCGATGCAGCCTTTGCCTCACGGACAAAGCGCTCTTGTGCATCTTTGTCTCTCGTGTATTCCGGAGGGAGAAATTTTAGAGCCACATCCCGGTTGAGCGTTATATCCAAGGCTTTTTAGACAATGCCCATTCCTCCTTCGCCCAACTTTTCGACGATCCTGTACTTTTCGGCAATGATCGTTCCTTTTGCAAGGCTCCGCGTAGCTAGTTCTATAGTTCTGGTCGCTTCACTGAATTCATCCTGTGACGTATCACGGGAAAGGGCTTTTGCAGCTTCAGCTGGTTCATCTGCCACAGCTTTCGGGAATTTGTCGGCTACGGCCACTAAAGACGTTGCACACTGGTTGCAGAAGCGCGAATCCTCGAGGTTTTCCGTCTGACATTTCGGACACTTCATTCGTCACAACTCTCTGATTTTTGTGTCTAATTTTTATAAACCTGGATTATTCATGTGTTGAGTCCAACCCACCCCACCCTAACA
>CAZIMJ010000147.1:0-9166 GCA_964540205.1 uncultured Eubacteriales bacterium
ATCTTTCATCACGGATTTCGAAATGATCGTAGGATCATGACTTGTCTTGACATCATACACACATTATGTTACCAAATCCCCTACTGCATATGATGGTTAAATGGAGGACGACTCACCTATTCATCCTTTGTTTCCTTGGACTCGCTCTTGGTCTCCACTCCTCTCCAGACACTCCCAAGTACACAGACCAAGAATGCCTGGCGTGTCACGGAGATACCAACCTCGCACAAGTCCTTATAGACGGCGCAATTCGGTCTCTGTACGTGGATCCTGAAGAATGGGCTCAGGATGTGCACAAAATGGGACAGCTCTTGTGTGTGGATTGCCACACTTATGCCAATCCCTATGTGCACTTCCGGGAAGGATTTGTGGATGTGGACTGCGCCAAATGTCATCCCGAACAGTCAGAAGAGTATCTCAAAAATCTACATTTCGAATACACTCCATTATTGCCCGAAAGAGAACTCCCGCTCTGTTATCACTGCCATACTAAACACTACATCCTTCGTCATGATAACCCATCCGCCTCCATACACGAAAATAACATTGAAGTGACCTGCGGAGAATGCCACCCAGAAGTCATGGTGACAGGATTACTTAAAGGCTCCTCGATCGGCAAGATATCAGGACATCGAAAGGGAGACATATCCGAAAAGTTCGACATGGCCATCTGTACCCAATGTCATAATCCAGCACATGGATCCAATACAGTTTACAAAGAATTTTGTACACGTTGTCATGATCCTATGCAGCCAGCAAACATCGCCGTGGGGCCCACTCACCTGAATTCGGCAAAATGGATGGGCTTCAACACAGTGGGTGGAGGTTTGGCTCTATTCTTAATCATAGGGACATTTGTTTACCTGGGATACAAATCTCGGGGAGCATTCGAAAGGAGAATAAGAGACTGGCACGAGTCCGTGAAAATGAAAGAGGAACAAAAGGAAACAGAGGAAGAAAAATCCAAGGACTTAGAGCACACGGAACCAAAACAAGAAGACAATGAGCAATAAATCAAAAAAATACGCCATGCTTTTTGACTTGAGAAAGTGTATTGGCTGCAACACATGCTCCATAGTCTGCAAAAGTGAAAATGATGTCCCTCTCAGTGTGTGGCGATCCTGGGTCAAAAAAGTCGAGAAGGGGAATTATCCTCATGTGAGAGAATTTGCGCTTCCTCTCGTTTGTAACAATTGTGAAAATCCGATTTGTGTGACTGTATGCCCGGTCAATGCAGGGATCAAACGCTCAGATGGGATCGTCTATATCGACCCACACAGGTGTATCGGATGTCGTTACTGTATGGCTGCCTGCCCATATGGCGTGAGATACATCAATCCAAGAACGAAGATCGCAGAGAAGTGTTCTTGGTGCCACCATAGAGTGGATGCAGGTCTGATGCCGGCATGTGTGGTTGCCTGCCCGACCGGGGCCATTCTTTTCGGCGACTTGAACGATCCTGAAAGCGAGATCGCTCAAGTTATTGCTAAAAATGCAGTGTATGTCATCAAGCCCGAAATGGGGACGGGGCCTCAGACTTATTACATCGGTTTGGATGTCGAAGCTGTAGAAGCCACAGAGGAAGAGAAGTGATGGAGACACAAGTCCTTTACAACATCACTCACCAGGAAGCCTTCGGCCTGTTTATCGCCATTTATTTTTATCTTACCGGATTAAGTGCCGGCTCCTTCATTCTCTCCACCCTGTCCTATGGTTTCGGGATGGAACAGTATAAGCCTCTGGGCAAAGTGGGGATTGTTCTAGCCACTGTCCTATTGATTATCGCACCGATCTTCCTGCTGTTCCACATAGGAGCGCCATATAGAGCCTGGCACCTCTTTGTCTATCTCAACTGGTCTTCTCCGATAACCTGGGGATCATTTTTGCTCATACTCTATCCCCTCAATTGCATCATTTACGCGTATTTTATGTTCAAGGGCAACCTCAAACGCACTCGCCTGTTTGGATTCATCGGTATTCCCTTGGCTATATCTGTTCATGGATATACAGGTTTTATTTTGGCTTTCGGCAAGGCGAGAGCCCTCTGGAACACTGCCCTCATGCCGATCCTATTCCTTGCATCAGCCATCGTATCAGGAATTGCCCTGATGATCCTTGTCTGTATAATCGCCGGACGATTTTTTTCTAAAGAAAAAACAGTAAACAAGGACTTGATCTTCAGTTTGAGCAAACTGCTCGCATGGATGATCGTTTTTGACCTCTTCTTGGTCGGATGCGATCTTCTTGTCCTATCGATCTCTCATTCGGATGCCCAGGCTGCATTTCACCTTCTTCTCGGAGGGAATTTAAGCTTTCTTTTCCTGGTTGTTGAGAATGCGCTGGGCAAGATTCTGCCATTTATCTTGCTCATTGTTCCGAGGTTCAGGAATTTGACCACTGTGACGATTGCATCCATCCTGGTGGTCGTCGGTATATTTTTCATGAGGTATGTTGTCGTATTAGCCGGGGAATATATTCCCTTATTGTAAAAAATATGAATAGTTCAGGTGGAATGAGTAAATGCTAAAAAAAAGATACTCTCGACGGAGATTTATGAAGACCGGAATCACCTGGACTGCAGGTATGGCGGCTAGCCATCATGCTCTGTCCAAATCCCGTGATCACGCGCAGATAGCTGTATCCCGCACATCGCTGAAATCCCTGACTGCGATCCCAACAACTTGCAAACAGTGTCCCGCAGGCTGTGGCATTATCGCTTACCTTAATGGCAACAGGCTCGTCCAGATTCTCGGAAATCCAGCTCACCCCCATAACAGAGGAGGAATATGCGCCAAGGGAGTGGCGGGAATTAACCTTGTCAATGACCCAGAAAGACTGCTTTATCCGATGAGAAGAGTTGGTTCCCGGGGGGACGGAGCACTGACACGCATCACCTGGGATGAAGTGTATGTTTTACTCGGCCAACGCATCAAAGGTCTTATCCAAAACGGACGGACCGATGAATGGCTCACAGACACAGGGGAAGAGGATCCCCTGCTTGTAAGACTTCTGGCTGTTATCGGCTCGAACGTTCGTATAAACCGGCATCGCCTCAAAAACAGCAATCGAACGGCTGCCTACCATTCGATGATCAGAGCTTCTCAAGTCCTCGAAGATGTAGGCCGCAGCCGGCTGATACTGAACTTCGGGGCCAATCCGTATGCCAATCACGACCGTCTCTTGCCCATGGCCAGACAGATTGTCGACGCCCGAGTCAACAGGGGTGCGAAGCTCGTCACTTTTGATGTGAGGATGTCAGAGACAGCCGCTCAAAGCGACGATTGGTATCCCATTCAGCCAGGCACTGATGCCATTGTGGCTCTGGCAATAGCCCATATCATTGTGGAAAAAGATCTTGTGGACCGCGATTTTATCCAAAAAAAGACAAATTCCTCCTTTAGCCAGCTGAGACACCATCTTACCCAATATACACCGGAAGTTGCAGAGAGAGAAAGCGGAATTAAAGCGGCAGTCATCGAAAAAATCGCTTTGGACTTTGTTTCGCAGAAGCCTTCAGTGGCCATAACTGGAGGGGGCATCATCGATCATGAGAACGGGATGCAAAACGTCCGGTGTATCTCCCTACTCAATTGGATCACTGGAAATTTAGAGAAAGAAGGTGGAATTTTTGTTCCTCCCTTGACAGAGCTCCATCCGCAAAATATACAGTCCTCACAAAAAACTAATGAGGGGAAAGAAAAGAGTATCAGGATTTTATCTCAAGTTTTCGACGAAAACCGTAAGATCGACACCTATTTTTCCTTTATGGCAAATCCCGCGTTTTCAGAACCTGAATGTGCATCCATATCTCGCTACTTCCAAGACGAAAAAAGGGTTCCCTTTCTCGTCGTGATGGATACACATCTTACAGAAACGGCCCGACTCGCTGACCTTGTTCTCCCTGCTGCCACCTATCTGGAAGGATGGGGTCTAGAGATCTTCCCCAGTATCGACAAGAGGATCATACTCAACCTAAGACAGCCGGTTGTCTCACTCCTGAGCACTGCCCAGGCACTGCGCATGCCGGAGTTCGAGGAGGGAAAACTTCTTGAAGATACATTCCGCCCAAGAGGAGAAGCTAAGGAGATCGGCAATTTTAGCATTGAGCTCTCTCGAAGATTAGGAAAAGACATTTGGGAACAACTTCCCTATAAGAACACAAGGGACTTGGTCATGAAGTCAGTGGAAAGTGTCGAAGAGTGTGATCTCGAGTTTTTGAAAAGAAATGGTTTCTGGATTGGAAAACTCCCCGCGGCGCACGATCGGAGACATCCTGGAATGGAGCAGTCTCAAAGCTTTGTACAGAGAGTGTCTATTTCTTCACCCAGAGAAGAGGACCATGCATATCCTTTGATGCCGGTGTATTCGCCTGTTGATGCACACAGAGATCTTGGTGGAAACGAGTTCATCCTCACAATGTACAAATCGAATGTATGGGCAAAGGGCACGGCTAACAGCAAGTGGGCACGGGAGATTTTCCATGTGAACCGCCTGTGGATCAACAGAGAGGCCGCTGCTAGACTGGACATATCAAATGGAGACATGGTGCATGTCGTCTCGTCTGTGGGTGCTCTCAATATCCGTGTGACCATTACAAGCCGCATCCATCCTCAATCTGTTGCTCTGGCTGAAGGATTGGGACACGATGCTGTCGGGAACGTGGCTAAAGGCAAACGATTCAAAAGCTCTGATTTGGATACCTCTCTCATCTGGTGGACAGAAGCCGGCAATGGTGTGAATCCGTATACGGTCATCGAACGACGAAAAGATCCGTTCGGGGGTGGATATGCACTCAAGGACACAGTCGTCCGGATAGAAAAAATATAAAGGATCAACTTTTTTATGAATAAGAGGAGTATGAAGATGATGAGAAGATTCATACCCATAACCCTTGCCATTATTATTTTTTATGCGCTGTACGCAACATCCATGACTGCATTTGAAAATACTGAGGGCCAAATCCGGAGGTTGACTCGATCCGGGAATAACGTGGCTAAGTATCCCTGCTTGAGCAGCGATGGACAAACAATGCTCTACACTCTGGAAATCAAGGAGAGTGAGGAGGAAGTCAGGGCCATCAAGATCATGAACATCGGAGACGGCACAGAGGCCGAGCTGTTTCGGGACGGGACTCAACCGGCACCCAGCCCTTTTGAAGAGTGCTTCTTGCGTGTGGGATCCAAACCTCCGATATTGAGTGGAAACGGAAAAATTGCGGTATTTACCCTGAGCATAGACGGTCCACTCAACCTGCAGGACCATTTTCTGGCTGTTTTATCCACGGATGGCTCAGGATTTTGGATGACGTCTTTTCCCATCCAAAATCTTGTAGGAGTGGACCTCAAGTCGCATGAGTTTAAAAATGGAGATTGGGAAAGAGTCGCCAACTACGCTCTCAGTGCCGATGGAAATAGAATCGCGTGTTTAGTGAAAGGACATTTGGGGCCGCGACGGTTTGGAAGCGCCAGCGGGATCATCTTCCTGGATGTGGCCACGAAAAAACAGACCTCTCTTCTTGCACCTGAATTTAATACTGATGGATGGACGTGGCCTTCATTCCCCCGCCGGCCATCAACTGGTGGAGGGTGGGCATTTTGTATGAGTGAAGATGGCCAGACAGTCGTTTTCGGTGCCCAGTCTTCTGACGACCCAAATAATTATGACCTCTACATAGCTCGGTGGATGAGCCAAGATATTGAACGGCTCACAGATTTCAGCGACCGGTGGTTCAGCCTGGCTGACATCACTCATGACAGCCGGGTGGTGTTATTCTTTTACAACGGGAGAAAAAAGCAGGGAATCGGAAGCTACAGGATCAACAGGGATGGGACTGGTCTGACATATCTCGAATCTCATACAGCACCAAGGATCGAATTTTTTGACATGTCGGGAGATGGTCGTTTTGCCCTCTTCAAAAATATCTATCAAGGGAAAAGACTGAATCTTCAAACAGGTGAAGAGGTCGTGGCCTTTTCGGACAAAACCGAAGGTTATGTCCAGGGTGTCATGCCCATGGATTTCCCCTATTTTCCATCGTTCTGGAGGCCCCAGATCATGAGTACATCTGGTAAAGAAATCCTGCTCGTTGGACCTCCACAGGGAAAGGATTCGCCAGAAATTTACCATTTAACTATAGACACAGATTAAAATGCCTTTGCCAAGATACAAAAAACAGTTCTGGTTGGTGATATCTATCGGAATCGTAGGTCTTCTCCTCGCCGGTGGAGGATTGAGTGTCTATCTTGTGCGATATTCAGCCACGAGCGACCGCGTGTGTTTGAAGTGCCATCCCGAGCTCATCGACCTCTGGAAGGAATCCAATGGCCATCCTGCGGATTCGACATCATGCCATGAATGCCATTCTCCAGGTCGAACGATCCTCCCTTCTGATTGGAATATCGGCAGGCATATCCGGAACCAGATCGCCCCTCCAGAATATTCGGCCGATGACTTTTTGACGTCACAACGCTGTCTGGACTGCCATCCAGAAGTCCTCGAGCTTGGCTATGAGGTTCAAAAGAAAGTCATAAAATTTACACACCGTTATCACATCGATGAAGGTTTGGAGTGTGTAGACTGTCACAGAACAGCTGGACATGTTTACATGACGAGAAGCGCCAACCGTCCCAGCATCGATGAATGTCGAGATTGTCATATTAAGGAATTCTTTGGGCCCCCGAAATCCCAGAAATGTTTCAGCTGTCACGAGGTAATACTGACTCCAGGTAAAACTTTGCAATGATTCAAACGATCGATATTTTCTTTATTCTCTGCGTCCTTGTTGTATTTTTCTGGGGCACAAACAGACATTTCCGACTTTGGCGTTCGGGAGTTCAAGACGATCGATCCGACAGGATGGGATACCGCTTAAAAACTCTCCTCACTGAGTTGATCGCTCATCGATCCATTCTGCGAGATCCATTTCCGGGAACTCTCCATCTATTCATATTTCTTGGCTTTCTCATACCACTCCTCGTGATTTTTATCGTGCAATTCATGTTTACCCTTCCCCTGGCTCTCTCAAATATAGTATCACTTCTTCTGGATATCCTCGGATTCGCCGCCTTTATATCAATCCTTTTGATCCTTTACCGCCGGTATATCACACGTCCTCCACGACTATCCAATACTTCTGATGATCTGGCCGTCCTCCTTCTGCTCCTAAGTATCATTTTGACAGGATTTCTCGTCGAAGGCTTGCGCCTATCTGTCATCGGAAAGGATAAACAGGCTTGGGCGCCCATCGGAAATACGATCGCATCCCTGTGGAACGCTACAGGCATGGACAACTCTGTCAAAGGTATGCTAACAAACCTGCTTTTCAGGATTCACTTTTTTCTTGTCCTCGCTACGATCGTTTACATCCCCTTCTCAAAGCTTTTCCATATCATCTCTTCGCCCCTGAACATCCTTTACCGCTCTCTCGAACCAAAAGGCGCCGTTAGCCACATGGATCTCGAGGATGAGGAGGCTGAAAGCTTCGGGATCAGCGCGATCGAGGAGTTTTCCTGGAAACATCTTATGGACCTGGATGCCTGCATACAATGTGGAAGATGCCAAGATTACTGTCCTGCGTATCTCACAGAAAAACCTCTCTCCCCAAAAGTGCTGATCAAGGACCTGAAGGATCACATGTATCTTACTATCCCGCAACGCCTCAGACAAAAGGCCCAAGCGAGTGACATCACAGACATCCCTCCCCTCGTCGGGAAAGTCATCACCGAGGATGTCCTCTGGGCATGTACCACTTGCCGATCGTGCATGGAACACTGCCCCGTTTATGTGGAGCATGTGGATAAGATCTTAGACATGAGGCGTTATCAAGTTCTTATGGAGAGTAAGTTCCCCGAAGAGCTCACGACAGCTTTCCGCGGATTGGAAAAAAACTCAAATCCATGGGGTTTGGGCTTTGACACGCGTGCGGACTGGGTGGGGGACATGAACGTTCCTATCCTATCAGAGATCGGAGGAAAAGAAATCGATTACCTCTTCTTCGTGGGGTGCGTCCGGTCTTTTGATGACCGAAACAAAAAAGTTTCCCTGGCTATGATCAAGATCTTGAATCATCTAGGTGTGAAGTTCGCAATACTGGGATTGGAAGAGGGATGCTGTGGGGATCCTGCCCGCCGGGTCGGTAACGAGTATCTCTACCAAACCCTCGCTCAGACCAATATCGATATATTCCAAAAGTACAATATCAAAAGGATCTTAACGAGCTGTCCTCACTGTTATAATACCTTTAAGAACGAGTATCCCCAACTGGGCTTCTCCAGTGAAGTCCTCCATCACACAACTTTTCTATGGGAGAGTCTGAAAAAGGGCCAACTGAAACTCACAGAGAGCCGGATCAAGACGATCACCTATCATGATCCCTGCTATCTCGGAAGATACAATGATATATTCGAGCCACCGAGAAACATTCTCCGGTCCCTGCCCCATATGGATGTTCGAGAGATGAAGCGCAACAGGGCCGATTCCTTGTGCTGTGGTGCAGGCGGTGGCGGGATGTGGATGGATGAGAAAATAGGAAAGAGAATCAACATCGAACGTCTTGAAGATGCCCTCGCAACCAGCTGCGAAGGCGTGGCCACAGCCTGTCCGTTCTGCGTCACCATGTTCAATGATGCAATCAAAGACAAAGCGCTGGAGAACGACTTCCAGATCTGGGATATCGCAGAGCTCATTGCCGATTCCATCTCTGAACCCGATTAGGCTTCAAAGGAGAATCTCTCTCATAACAGCTATGGCCCGCTCCACATCTTCATCATCGACATCTTTGTGCGTAACAAAACGGATATCTTTTGCCGGAGTAGCCAGGGCGAGCACATCTCTCTCCTTAAGCTTTATGATGAATTCATCGGCGGATAATTCCGGATGATCGAATCCAAATATGACGATATCTGTCTCTACATACTCGGGATTGAGACCTATCCCTGGCAAATCATGTATCTCCATGGCCAGTTTTTTCGCTCGCTTGTGATCCTCTTCCAAACGTGATACCATTTCATTGAGCGCCACAATGCCTGCGGCTGCCAAGATTCCCACTTGTCTCATCCCACCACCTAAAGCTTTTCGCACTCTCCGCGCCTGATCGATAAAGTTTTGTGGCCCGACAAGGACAGATCCTACGGGAGCTGACAGTCCCTTCGATAGGCAGAACATGATC